>CAZCCS010000355.1:0-3295 GCA_964497005.1 uncultured Acidimicrobiaceae bacterium
GGCAGCGAGCCTCTTCCCTTCTGCACCGGTTTGGGCGACCTTCCTCACCACGCTCGCCTCGAGACGGATCTCCACATCACTGAAAATAGCTAGAAAGACTCTAAAAAACAAGAAACATGCTGACCCCACCAAAGAAACCATTGATGACACTTCTGTAGTTCAGGTACGTTCCGGAATAGTGCGCTGGGGACTTTGGGATCGGCGGTGACGACTGCGGCCACGGTCTCGAGCAGGGCCGCGTGGCCATCGCCGCTACGCGAGGTGGAGCTGGCGTCCCAGGCCAAGGCCAAGTCGGAATCACTCGATATGAGTTCTCCGGGCGCGCTCGATCGGCTCAGCGCGATCGTGAACGAAGAGGTCGAGACGTGGCGGACCGAGTATCGAAGGGGCCTGCGCCCCGTCGACATCGCCGACCCGGCCGCGGCGGTCGAACGAGCTATTCGCAATCTGGCGGGATACGGCCCGCTGGAGCCTCTCCTCGCGGATCCCGACGTGTGGGAGATCATGATCAACGGGCCGGCCTCGATATTCACCAAGCGGCACTCCGGCACGGGCGGTTACCACAGCGAGGTGTTCCACGACGACGAGCACGTTGTGCGCGTCCTCACCAAGGTTCTCGATGACTCGAGCCGATCCCACCGGAAGCTCGACCCCTCGGAGGGTCTCCAGGACGCCCAGCTCGAGGGCGGAGCCCGCATCCACATCGTCCATTCCGACATAGGCAGGGACGGCCATCTGATCGTCAACATCCGAAAGTTCTCGGGCCTCGCCCACAAGCACATGCGCGAGCTCATCGAGCGGGGAATGCTCGATCAGGCGACGGCAAGGTTTCTGCATGCGTGCGTGCGGAGCGGGCTGTCGATCCTCGTCGCCGGCGCCCCGGGTTCCGGGAAAACGACCCTCCTCTCGTGCCTTGCCGCCGAGCTTGACCCGCGCCTTCGCGTCGTGGTGGCCGAGGAAGTTTTCGAGACTGATATCCCGCTGCCAAATGTCGCACATATGCAAACCAGGCCTGCCCGCTCTGATCGATCGGAGGTGGACCTACGCCGGCTAGTGGCTGGCTTCCTTCGAATGGCTCCCGACGTAGCGATCCTTGGAGAGGTGAGGGATCGCGAGGCGATGCCATTAATGCTGACGCTTTCTTCCGGTGTTCAAGGGTTCACGACGATCCACGCTGCTTCCGCCAGACAGGCGCTGACCCGTTTGCGGTTCATCTGCCAGCTTGCCGACACCGGCTCCGAGTTGACGGTCAACGCGCTCTCGGCGTTGGTCAGTGACGCAGTCGACGTGGTCGTCCACTGCGCGCGGCAGGGATCGATTCTGCGTGTGACCGAGGTGCTTGCAGTCGAAGACCTGCAGGTGGCCGCAGGCATGGTTTCGTTTACGACTACATCGGTGTTCAGCCGCCCGCGCTTCGACGAACCGATGGGATGGACTGGGAACTTGCCGGTGCGTGCGGCTCGGTCTCTTGAGCTCTCAGGGTTCGACGTCCGCTCTTTGACCGCCGGAGACCTTGTGGGATGACCACTCCAGTGCTGGGGGCCATTGCTGCGGTGCTGGCTATGACCGGCGTCTATCTCATCTACACCTCGATGGCATTCGGGTGGAGGGGATTCGGCCCGCTGTCGCGATCCGGTGGGTCCACGGAGAAGAGGTCTCTCGCCAAGGACTGGCTCGAACACGCCGGCCTTGAAGGCGCCCGCCCAGCTGAGCTGGCCGCGGCTACCGCATTGGTGGCGGTCGTTGGAGCAGCGGTCGCCTATGTCTTGTTTGGCGGGGTTCTTCCAGCCGTCATCGCCGGCGTGGCCTGCTGTGGCGTTCCGTTGGCTTCGCGCCGCGCTGGAAGAGCCTCACGGAACGCGTCCGCCCGCGAAGCGTGGCCCAGACTGCTCGAGGAGCTACGGCTCCTCATCGGTTCCATGGGGCGCTCGGTGCCCCAGGCACTATTCGAAGCGGGCCGGCGTGGGCCCGAGGAGTGGAAGCCCGCGTTCGCCGCGGCCGAGCGCGAATGGCTTCTGACGACCGACTTCGCCCGGACAGCTTCAATTCTCAAGCAGCGACTCGCCGACGCGACCGCCGACACGATCTGCGAAACCCTTTTGGTCGCACACGAGCTTGGCGGTTCTGACATCGACAGCAGGTTGGCCGACTTGATCGACGACCGGGTACTTGACGTGCAGGGCCGAAAGGACGCCACCAGCCGCCAGGCCGGCGTGCGATTCGCTCGCCGCTTCGTCTTACTGGTTCCGCTCGGGATGGCACTAGCTGGTTTGGCGATCGGGACCGGCCGTTCGGCCTACGAAACGACCGGTGGTCAGGTTGCAGTTGCAGTAGGGCTTCTCGCGGTTGTGGCGTGCTGGCTTTGGTCGGGGCGTTTGATGCGGCTTCCTGAAGAGCCCAGGGTCTTCCGATGAATGCGTCAACGTGGCGCGTCGCGGTTGGAGCCTCGCTTTTGGTGTGGCTCGGAGCCACGCTGCTCCTGTCGGTGAGGCCGAAGTTCTCCAGGCCGAATCTGGTCGACCGGCTACGTCCTTACGTGGCGGGCGCCGCTTCCCGACCTTCTTCCGGAGGCCTTCTCTCGGCGGAATCATTCCGTGACCTGTTCGAGCCCGGACTTCGGCTCGCCGGCGACCGGCTGGCTGGACTCTTCGGTGTCTCGGAGCCCCTTGCCCTGCGCCTTCGAAGGATCCACTCGTCTCTCGACGTCGGCACATTCCGTCTCCGGCAGATGACCGCCACGCTCGCTGCAGTCATCGCCAGCGCGGCTCTCGCGGCAACCACGGCCGCACCGGCGCCGATCGCATTGTTGATGATCGTCGGCATTCCGCTTCTCGTCTTCCTGTCGATCGAGCAGCGACTCGCTCGACAATCGGAACGTTGGCAGAAGACGCTGTCCGCCGAGCTCCCGGTCGTCGCTGAGCAGATCGCAATGCTCTTGAACGCGGGTTTCTCACTGGGCGCGTGTCTCGCTCGCATCTCATCCAAAGGCCAGGGCTGCGCGGCCCGGGACCTGCGAGACGTGGTCAATCGGATCCGACAAGGCGTATCGGAGGCGTCCGCTCTTCGGGAATGGGCTGAGGTTGCGAGGGTTGACGGCGTGCACCGACTCGTCGGAGTCCTGGCGCTCGGGTCGGAGGCCTCGGACCTCGGGCGGCTTGTTTCTGCGGAAGCTCGACAGGCCCGGCGTGATCGTCTGCAGGGTCGAGCGGGTGTCGAAGGTCAGGTCGTGATCGATGAACTGGCCGAAATAGGTATAGCCGGCGGGCATGAATGGATTTTCTTCGTCATCCGGGGT
>CAZCCS010000355.1:3305-3616 GCA_964497005.1 uncultured Acidimicrobiaceae bacterium
GACAGGCACGGCGTGACCTGCACCGGCGGACGATTGAGTTGATTGAACGACGAGGGCAGCAAGTGTGGGTTCCGGTCACAGTCGCAACCCTCGTCCCGGGTGTGATCCTTCTGGCGGTGCCTTTCCTAGCCGCCCTACGACTCTTTTCGAATACCTGAACCCGGCAACACAACGAAGGGAGCATGATGACGGTCGAAAAAACCAGGTACCACAACCGGAGAAGGCCGGACAAAGACGACAGCGAACGCGGCGAGGGCGTGATTTCGGCCGCGATTGCGGCTGATCGTTTGTAATACTATTGGTCCATGACC
>CAZCCS010000356.1:0-3593 GCA_964497005.1 uncultured Acidimicrobiaceae bacterium
TGCACGGCGAAATCGCCGCCACCCGGGACGGGAAGATCCTCGCCCTTCGGGTCAACGTCCTGGCCGACCACGGGGCGTTCAACGGGGTCGCCCAGCCGACCAAGTTCCCCGCCGGCTTCTTCCATATCTTCACCGGCTCCTACGACTACCCGGCCGCCCACTGCAAGGTGACCGCCGTGTACACCAACAAGGCGCTGGGCGGCGTCGCGTACGCCTGCTCGTTCCGGATCACCGAGGCCGCGTACTTCGTGGAGCGGATGGTCGACTGCCTGGCGTTCGAGCTGAAGATGGATCCGGCCGAACTGCGCATGAAGAACCTCCTCAAGCCAGAACAGTTCCCCTACACCACGCCCACCGGCTGGGAGTACGACTCGGGCAACTACCCCCCTGCCCTCGAAGAAGCCATGCGCATCGCCGGCTACGAGGAGCTGCGCCGCGAGCAGGCCGCACGCCGGGAAGCGGCGGCCCAGCCCGGTGCCGACCCCTCCGCCCCGCTGATGGGCATCGGCATCTCGTTCTTCACCGAAGGCGTCGGCGCCGGCCCCAGACGACACATGGACATCCTCGGTCTCGGAATGGCAGACGGCTGCGACCTGCGCGTCCACCCGACCGGCAAGGCCCAGCTCCGCCTGTCGGTCCAAACCCAAGGACAAGGACACGAGACCACCTTCGCCCAGATCGTCTCCCACGTGATCGGCATCCCGCCCGAGGACATCGAAGTCATCCACGGCGACACGGACAACACCCCCTTCGGGCTCGGCACCTACGGCTCACGTTCCACCCCCGTCTCCGGCGCCGCCGCGGCAGTGGCAGCCCAGCGGGTGAAGGACAAGGCCCGCGTCATCGCGGCCACCGCCCTCGAGTGCTCGCCCGACGACCTCGAATGGGAGCACGGCCGCTGGTACGTCAAGGGTGACCCGTCGCAGGGCAAGACCATCGCCGAGGTCGCGATGGCCGCCCACAGCAGCCTCGAGTTGCCCGAGGGCGTGGAGGGCCATCTCGACGCGTCCGTGGTCTACAACCCGCCCAACCTGACCTACCCCTTCGGCGCGTACATCGCGGTGGTCGACGTCGACCCGCAGACCGGGCAGGTGAAGGTCCGCCGCTTCGTCGCCGTCGACGACTGCGGCCCGCGGATCAACCCGATGATCGTGGAGGGCCAGATCCATGGCGGGCTGGCCGACGGTGTAGGCATGGCCCTCATGGAGGTCATCGCGTTCGACCCGGACGGGAACAACCTGGGGGGCTCTTTCATGGACTACTTGCTGCCCACTTCCATGGAGTGCCCGTCCTGGGAGTTGGGACAAACGGTCACGCCTTCGCCGCATCACCCCATCGGTATCAAGGGCGTCGGTGAGTCGGCGACAGTGGGCTCTCCTGCTGCCATCGTCAATGCCATTCTCGATGCGCTGCAGATACGTCAGGCCGACATGCCTTTCACGCCGGCCGTGACCTGGGCCGCCATGCAGGGCCGGCCCATCCGGACCGACCTCGCTATCGAGTAGGCATCGGCTAGGACACAGGCATGATCCGTCAGGACCTTTCCGCCCGATCGGCTTCGCTGCGGGCGGAGCGCCGGCCGTTCGTCTACGCCCGGGTGGTGTGGGCCGAGCGGCCCACGTCTGCGAAACCGGGCGACGAGGCCATCGTTCTCGGCGACGGGACCATCGAGGGTTTCGTCGGCGGCGAATGCGCCGAGGCCACCGTCGTGCGCGTATCGCTGGAGGCGCTGCCAGCGGGAGAAACGGTGCTGCTGCGGATCACGCCCGAGCCGGAGGCAGACCAGCCGGGGAAGCGGGTGGTGCACAATCCGTGCCTGTCGGGAGGGACGATGGAGGTGTTCCTGGAGCCGTCGTTGCCTCCGCCGCTGGTACACGTTGCCGGCCGCTCGCCGACCGCGTTGGCGTTGATCGAATTGGGCCGGCCGCTCGGGTACGCAATGGCGCCCTGGACCGGTTCGATCGAGCCGGACGCGGCGGCGATGGTGGTGGCGTCGCACGGTAGGGACGAGGAGGAGCGGCTGGTCGCCGCCCTCCAGGCCGGCGTGCCCTATGTCGGCCTGGTGGCCAGCCGGAAGCGGGGTGCCGCGGTCATCTCGGCTTTGCCGGTCGACGATGACTGCAAGGCGCGGGTCCGGACCCCGGCCGGGCTGGACATCGGGGCGGCTACCGCGGAGGAGGTGGCCCTCTCCATCCTGGCGGAGGTAGTCGCCGGCCAGCCCCGCCGTGCGCGGGAGGGCCGTCCGTTGGTGGCCGACCTGTGCACGGCCATCGACCCGATATGCGGGATGTCGGTGATGGTCACCGACGACGCCCTCCACATCGAGCGCGACGGCGAAATGCTGTACTTCTGCGGACCCGGCTGCTTAAAGGCCTTCCAGGGTCCCGCCGGGTTCAACGGTATCCCAGCCTCTTGACCACCGTCGCCGATCTGGTCCCCTCGCCGGAGGAGATGAAGGAGTCGCTTGATCGCGCGGACTACTTGGCCGACGACGGCATCGCCACCGCGCTGTTCTGCGCCGCCCGCCTGCCCCAGCCGCTGCTGCTGGAGGGCGAGGCCGGTGTCGGCAAGACCGAAGCAGCCAAGGCCCTGACCTCGGTGCTACAGACCCCACTCATCCGGCTGCAGTGCTATGAGGGCATCGACGCCGCCGAGGCTCTGTACGAGTGGAACTTCCCCCGGCAGCTGCTGGCCATCAAGCTCTCCGAGTCAGCCCGCCGGCCGGTGACAGAGCGCGACCTGTTCGGCCGCGAGTATCTGATCAGCCGCCCGCTGCTGCAGGCGGTGGAGCACCCCGGGCCCCGGCCGGCGGTGTTGCTCATCGACGAGATCGACCGAGCCGACGACGAGTTCGAGGCGTTCCTATTCGAGTTGCTCGGCGAGGCGGCCGTGACCATCCCCGAGTTGGGCACGGTGAGGGCGACCAATCCCCCGGTCGTGGTGCTGACGTCCAACCGGACACGGGACCTGCACGACGCGTTGAAGCGTCGTTGCCTTTATCACTGGATCGACTACCCGGACGTTTTACGAGCGACGGCCATCATCCGCCGAAGGGTCCCCGCCGCGTCCGAGCCTCTGGCCGCGCAGGTCGCCGCAGCGGTCGGCCGCCTCCGCACCCTCGACGTCCAGAAGCCTCCTGGCGTTGCCGAGGCCATCAACTGGGTTCTCGCCCTCGACCTCCTCGGCCTGCCCAGCCTCGACGGTGCCGCGGTCGAAACGACGATCGGCTCGGTCCTCAAGTACCGCGACGACGTGGACCTGATGATGGAACGAGGACCTGAGTGGGTGGCGACCGGGTCATGACCACGGTGGGCCCCGACATGGGCGCCGACCTTGCCGACGTGGCGGCCCGCTTCTCGACACTGCTTCATGCGGCCGGGGTGCCGGTGACACCGGACCGTGCAGGCCGCTTCGCGTCCGCGGTGGCCCTGGCCCCGCCCGCCCTGACCTCCGAGCTGTATTGGCTGGCCCGGGTCACGTTGCTCAGCGACCACGCCCACATCCCCGTCTTCAACGCCGTGTTCGCTTCGGTGTTCGAGGGCATCGTCGACCCTGCCGACTTCCGCGGCGACGCCCCTCCCCCGCCGGCGTCC
>CAZCCS010000357.1:0-3587 GCA_964497005.1 uncultured Acidimicrobiaceae bacterium
CCACCTTGATCTTGGGGGTGAACGCCACCTGGTACTCGGCTCCCCGGTAGACCTCGGTGTGGCCTTTTTGGCGACCGAAACCCTGGACCTCGGTGATGGTCATGCCGGTAACCCCGGCGGCCTCGAGCGCCTCCTTGACTTCGTCCAGCTTGAACGGCTTTACAACCGCGGTAATGAGCATCATCGGGCGTCACCTGCCAGGTCGGGAGTAGAAGTGGGTGTCGGAGGCGACCCGGATGGACTTTGCCCGGCGCCGCCAACCGAGGAGCCGACCAGTTCGCCGCCGACCCTGGTGTAGCCCTCGTCGGCCGGGTAGGCCTCCTCGTCGTGAACGGCAAGGTCGCCGAGCTCGAGTTCCTCGTCGGGCATGCGCAGCCCTCTGAACACGATCTTCAGGACGAAGAGGATCAGAGCAGTGACGAGCGCGTCGTAGACGATGATCGTCAGCGCTGCAAAGAGCTGGACGAAGAATTGGTGTCGGTTGCCGTAGTACCAACCGCTGAAGGAGACCGGGGTAAGCGAGGTCTTGGAGGTGCCACTGCTGGCGTAGAGGACCACAGCCGGGTCAGCGAGGATTCCTACAAGCAAGCCACCGCACAGACCCGCGAGGCCGTGGGTGAACACGACCCCCATTGCATCGTCGACCTTCTTGAGCGTGAGCGGCTGGATGTAGGTCCAGGCGAACCACACGATGCTCGACGCGATCACCCCGATCAGCAGGGCGCCGCCGCCATTCACGTAACCGGCCGCCGGAGTGATGGCGACCAGGCCGACAATCATGCCGTTCACGGCTCCGAGGAAGGTCGGCTTCCCGGGCTTCACGAACATGTCCCACAGCATCCACGTGAGCAGAGCCGCGGCGGTGGCGAGGTTGGTGTTGACGATCGCTGTCGCCGCGTTCGCGCCGGCGAAGTACGGGTCTCCACCGTTGAAGCCATTCCAGCCCAACCACAGGATGCCCGCTCCTATCGAAACGAGCGGCAGGTTGTGCGGGACGAAGCGTGCCCGATCGCGGGCCAGCCGGGGCCCGAGCATCCATGCAGCGACGAAGCCGCTGGTGCCCGCAGCGAGGTGGATGACGTAGCCACCGGAGAAGTCGAGAGCGCCCTCATGCCCCCAGTAGCCACCACCCCAGATCAGCATGGCGTTGACGCTGTAGACGAAGGTCGACCAGAGGGGGACAAAGAGTACCCAGACCTTGAACTTGATCCGGCCCAGCACGCTTCCTAGGAACAGCAGCGGGGTGATCGCCGCGAAGACGAACTGGAAGTAGAACAGCGCGGTGGTGGAGAACTTCAACGGCACGGTGGCCCCGCCGTTGGCAAACAACGACGCCGGCGATATCTGGGAACTGCCTCTCAGCGAGGTTTGAGGGTGGCCGACGAAGTTGCCGAAGAAGTTATGGAAGAAGTTTCCGTTGTACTTCCAGCCCGAGGCGGGCCAGGTGTTGGCTGTGCCGCTCCCGATGGGCACTCCAAAGCCCATCTTGTAACCCCACAGCACCCAGACGATCAGCACCGCCGAGAAGCCGGTGAAGGCCATCATCATGGTGTTGACGACCCATTTCTTGGGCACCAGCCCGGCATAGAGCACTGCCAGCGCCGGGATGCTCATCAGGCCGACGAACGTGGCGGCGGTCAGCTGCCATGACGTGTCGCCGGAATCGATCTGCGTGAGGTCCGAGCAGGCGTTGGTGTTCCCGACCACCGCGTTCTGCCCGCAACTCGCCGCGTGAATTAAAGAGGTTGCTAATAGGGACAAGGCCCCTCCTGTAGGCAATGGTTTCGAGAAGGGTAAGAAGCCGTTGTTTCTCGTCGTTGACCGTTGTGTTGCCGGCGTGTTAACAGACAGCCCGCTGAAACAAACAATTTCCGGCACGCCTACCTGGAGATATGTACAGTTCGCGGCATGGCAGCCGACCGGAAGCTCGAGCATCTAGCCAACGTCCGCATGTTTTCCGCTCTCAGCAAGAAAGAGCTGAACATGGTCGCGAAGGCAGCGGACGTGGTGACCATCAAAGCGGGGACGGACATCGTGACCGAGGGAACCACGGGCCACGAGTTCTTCCTCATCCTCGGGGGGCAGGCCTCCGTTCGCCGCCGCGGGCGCAAGGTAGCCACTCTCGGCCCCGGCGACTACTTCGGTGAGCTATCGCTCCTGGACCGAGGGCCGCGATCGGCTTCGGTCGTCGCCGACGACGACGTGGAGGTCGCGGTCATCGGCCAGCGGGAGTTCATGGCCGTGCTCGATCAGGTCCCCGCGGTCTCTCACAAGCTTCTCGTCACCATGGCCCACCGCCTCCGCGAGGCGGACAGCAAGGCCGTTTCCCACTAGTCGTTTCGAGCTAATCGTTTCCCGCTAGCCGTTCCGCTGCCGGCGCCGGCGGACCCGCTCGAGCTGCAGCCACCCGGCACCCAGAGCAACTGCCACCGCGCCCAACACTGCCGCGATGACGTTGTCGGTCTCGGACGAGCCCGACCGGTGGACCGAGGAGACAGTCGACAGGAGGGACGGGTCGCCCGGCACCGCGATCGCCCCGACACCCTGTCCGGTCTCGAGAAGAACTCGGTTGCCGTTGATCACCTCGTTGAAGGTCTGGCCCGCCAGGGTGTAGGTAGCCCGGCACTGCCAGTACTCGATCCCCATCCCCACGCCGGAGCTGATCCCGACGCATCCGGTGACGGTCGCCGTGACCGGAACCCCCCGGTGCCGCAGGGCGTTGAGCCGGGAGCTTTCCGTCGACCCGGCCACCGCGAAATAAACGGCTAGCGCGGCCAGCACGGCGACCAGCAGCCAGATCAGGATGGCCGCCAGGAGCCGAGGGGCTATGTGGGCGCCGCCGCCGGTCCGGGTCCCCTGCCCGCGGATGTACGCGCCGTCACCGGCGGGAGCACCTGCCGGCGTGACGGACATGGCCGAATCCTACGGGACCGGGATCGCAGCCTCCCGGAGAGGGGCTGCCTGCATAAGTGGCCACTGTTGGATCCGCGGCCCCATGACAGCCGGCGAATCGTGGCCACTTCGCGCGCCGCCTGAGCGTGGGAAGTGGACAAAGTTGCCGCGGCGGCGCGGGTCCCGCGCGCGAACCCTGGCCACTTGTGTGCGGTGCGGCTTGGCGGCGGGCAGGTTGAGTTCGGGCGGTCAATCAGCCGGAGTGCGGCCGAGTAGCCGGCCTTCGCCGGCGCCTAGGTAGGGGTGCTCTCGCCGGCCGCTGATGCCGGCGCCGGCGCCGCCCCGACCGACTGCTCGAGGACCTGGGCCACGTCGACCACCCTGACCGACTCGGGGGCGGCGCCTTCCGCCTGGCGGCTCTTGGTGGCGTCGTCGAGCATGATGAGGCAGTAGGGGCAGGCGGTCGAGATGGTGTCTGCTCCGGTGGCGAGCGCCTCATCGGTGCGGTTGACGTTGATCCGGCTGCCGATCCGCTCTTCCATCCACATCCGCGCTCCGCCGGCACCGCAACAGAAGCCGGTGCGACGGTGGCGGTGCATCTCGGTGACCGACACCCCGGGCACGCTGTCGAGGACGCTGCGGGGCTCGTCGTACACCTCGTTGTGGCGGCCCAGGTAGCACGGGTCGTGATAGGT
>CAZCCS010000358.1:0-3565 GCA_964497005.1 uncultured Acidimicrobiaceae bacterium
CCCCGAGAAGTTCGGCGTGACGGACTCGTTCGTGCAGCTGGGAACGGTCCAGAGCGATGGCAAAGTCGTTGGCCAGGGTCGGCAAGAGCTCCCTGGCCACGGGGGGGAGCGTGCCGTCCAGGGCTAACAGCGCGACCGGGCGCCGCGAGGTCGCCATAGACAGCGTCTGTATGCCGTTGCCGGAGGGATCACCCCTCAAGGGCACCGGCAGGTGTGACTCGGGTCGCAGCAGATCCAGCGCTGTCTCGCCGATCGGCTCCCCGGAAGAGGCGGCCACCTGGAGTCGGCCGTCATCGGATAGCAGAAGCGCTACCCCCTCGAGAGCAAACGAGTCTCGGACGCCGTCGACGATGGTCTGCGCCAGCTGCGGTACCGGCTTGTCGGCAAGAACCAGTTCGGACAGCTCGAACAACCGGCGAGCGTTGGCTTCTCTCGAGCCGGCCAGGGTGCGGGCCTCCTCCAAGCTGGACACCACCCGGGCGACTAGCACCATCACCACCACGTAGACCCCCAACGCGGCCCAGTTCTGACCGGCGTTCACGGTCAGGGTGTAGTAGGGGGGGATGAAGATGAGGTCGTAGGCGAGAAATCCAGCCAAAACGCTGATCAACCCAGCCGTGAAACCTCCTACGGATACTCCCGCCACTACCGGCACGACGAGCACCAGCCCGCTGGTGGCGACACTGATGTGCGAGCGCAGCGGGACCATGGCCGCGCTCAGGACCAGCGTCAGCCCGATCCCGACAGCCGATCCCAAGACGATACGCCGCATCGGCCAATTCTGCCCCCAATTCTGCCTCCGGCGGGCCCAGTCTGGACCCCCGGACGAGGCGCGCGTTGAGAAATTTTTAAGACCGAGGGGCGGTTTATTCAGAACCTGTTCAGACCACCGAGGCCAATGATGCCTTCATGGCTGACTTCCTCGCGGTTTTGGGCATCGTCATCTTCGCAGCGGTCATGCTCGGCCTGATCTGGGCGCTGGAGCGGGTGTGACCGCCACCCAGGGCCTCCTGTTGGCCGTGTCGATCGTGGTCTTCATCTACCTGGGGGTGGCTTTGTTCAAGCCCGAGTGGTTCTGATGGCGTATTTCTGGACCATCTTCGCACTGATCGTGGTGCTGGGGATCGCTTGGCGGTACCTCGGCTCTTACATGACCGCTGTCTACGAGGGAAGGGTCAGGTATCTGGCATGGGCCGAACGGCCCATCTACAGGGTCATCGGGGTCGATCCGGAGGTCGAGCAAACCTGGCAGCGTTACGCCGCCGCACTGATCATCTTCTCCGCGGTGGCCATCCTGTTCACGTATGTAATCCAGCGGATTCAAGGCAGCCTGCCGCTCAACCCTCAGCACATGGGCCAGGTCACCCCGGCGTTGTCCTGGAACACCGCGGTTTCGTTCGTGACCAACACGAACTGGCAGAACTACGCGGGCGAGTCGACCATGTCGTATCTCACCCAGATGATCTCCCTGACCGTCCAACAGTTCATGAGTGCCTCGGTCGGAATAGCGGTAGCAGTTGCGTTGATCCGCGGTTTCGCCAGAAAAGGTTCTCCGACCATTGGCAACTTCTGGGTCGACTTGGTCCGCGGCTGCATATACGTGCTGTTGCCCATCGCTTTCGTAGCCGGGCTCATCTTCGTCGGCCAAGGCGCGGTCCAGACTCTGCAAGGACCCGCCACGATTCACAACGCGCTCACCGGCTCAACACAGGTGCTACCTCGTGGCCCGGTCGGGTTCATGGAGTCGATAAAGCAGCTGGGCACCAACGGCGGCGGCTACTTCAACGCCAACGGGGGACACCCCTTCGAGGACCCCACGGGACTGACCCACTTCCTTTCCTTCGTCCTCCTTCTGTCGATCCCGGTCGCCCTGACCTACACGTTCGGCAAAATGGTCGGCCGGGTCCGCCAAGGCGTGGCGGTCCTCGCGGCCATGACCATCATCTTTGGGGCCTGGGTCGGGTTCACCTCGTACGCCGAGCATCAGTCCAACACCGCGGTCTCCTCCGCTCATGTGGTGACTCAAACCCAGGGGAACATGGTGGGTAAAGAGGTCCGCTTCGGCGCCGAACCCACCGCCCTCTACAACATCGCGTCCACCCAGACCTCCACCGGAAGCGTGTCGGGATCCAACGACTCATTCACCCCGATCGGCGGTTTCGGGCTCCTGTCGGGAATGATGCTGGGAGAGGTCACACCGGGGGGGGTGGGCAGTGGCCTCTACACGATCTTGCTGTTCGCCATCGTCACTGTCTTCTTGGGGGGCCTGATGGTCGGGCGAACACCGGAATACCTGGGCAAAAAGATCCAAGCCACGGAGGTAAAGCTCGCCGCGTTGGGTGTGCTGATAATGCCGTTGGTCGTGCTGATCATCACCGGCATCGCCGTGTCTATCCACGCCGGACAGGTAGCTCCGGGGAACTCCGGTCCGCATGGTTTCACCGAGATTCTCTATGCGTTCACCTCTCAGACCAACAACAACGGCTCCGCCTTCGCCGGCCTGACCGGTAACACTGCCTTTTACAACGTGATGGGCGGAGTGGCGATGCTGCTGGGGCGATTCGCCATCATCATCCCTGTTCTGGCTCTGGCCGGTGTCTTAGCGGCCAAGAATGTTGTCCCGGCCGGCCTGGGCACCTTCAAGACCGATACCCCTCTCTTCACCGGCCTGCTCATCGGGGTGATCCTCATCGTGGGCGGCCTTACCTTCTTCCCCGCGGTATCACTAGGCCCGATCGTCGAACAACTCATCCACGGAAAGCTCTTCTGATGTCCACGACCGCGGAGACGACCTCCGCCCCCCAACCAACCCTCGCCCACGGCGTAGCCCAATCCACCAGCCTCTTCGACCGGGCGATACTCGCCCAAGCCAGCATCGACTCGCTCAAGAAGCTCGACCCCCGCGTTCAGGTCAAGAACCCCGTCATGTTCGTGGTGCTCATCGGAACCGTGGTCACGTTCATCGAATCCATCGCGCATCCCAGCTTGTTCAGCTGGAGCATCACCGTCTGGTTGTTCCTCACCGTCATGTTTGCCAACTTCGCCGAAGCGATGGCCGAAGGACGGGGGAAAGCCCAAGCCGAAACGCTCCGGCGGATGAGAGCCGAAACAGAAGCCCGCCGCTTGCGTCCCGATGGCAGCGAAGAGCGCGTGCCCGCGTCCGCTCTAGCCAAGGGTGACACCGTGGTCGCCGAAGCAGGGGACCTGATCCCATCCGACGGCGAGATCATCGAAGGGATCGCCTCGGTCGACGAATCCGCGATCACCGGTGAGTCCGCACCGGTGATCCGCGAATCAGGCGGTGACCGCTCCGCCGTCACCGGAGGTACCAGGGTCCTCTCCGACCGGATCGTCGTGCGTATAACGGCTGAGCGTGGCCACACTTTCTTGGACCGCATGATCACCCTGGTCGAAGGAGCCAACCGGCAGAAGACTCCCAACGAGATCGCCCTCACGATCCTGCTCGCCGCGCTCACGATCGTGTTCCTGCCGGTGGTTGTGGTGCTGCAGCCGTTCGGCCATTTCGCCGGCGCGTCGGTCAACGTGGTGATCCTGGTGGCCCTGC
>CAZCCS010000359.1:0-3563 GCA_964497005.1 uncultured Acidimicrobiaceae bacterium
CAGCTCGGAGCGACTCGATCCGGCGAACCTTCCCGTGTGGGTGCCGTACCCGCGCGGGGAGCGCACGCCCTATCACGACCCTTCGATGCGTGCGTCGTTGCACGGTCTGGATCTCACCCACGGGTCAGCTGCCGTGCAGCGAGCTGCGTGGGAGGCCTCGGGGTTCGTGGTTCGGCACCACCTCGACCTGGCGGGGGTGGAGGCGAGGCGGTTGGTCGTTACCGGTGGCGGGACCAAGGTCGACGGTTGGATGCGGGCGCTCGCGGATGTGACGGGGTTGCCCGTGCACGTGGCGGCCGACCCCGAAGGTGCTGCGCGGGGGGCCGCTTTCATCGCCCGGGTCGCCGCCGGACTGGAGTCGGACGTCAACGACGCAGAGCGATGGTCACGCACGGGCCGAATCGTCGAGCCGGATGAACAGTGGCGCCTCGGGGCTGACGATCGTTATGCAACGTTTATCGCCCGGTCAGGCCCCGCCCCGGGGAAATAGCCGCCGGGGAGTAGACGCTGGAAAATGAACTCTGGGGATTGGAGGAGGTCGCTTTGGGACTCGGCATAACCGAGGAGCATGTGGAGCTGGGCGAGTCGGTCCGTCGTTTTCTCGGTCAGCGGTGCCCGAAGGAGGTGGCGAGGGCGGGCATCGAGAGCCCGGCGGAGGAGCTTCCCGCATTCTGGAAGGAGACCGCTGATCTCGGCTGGCTCGCCCTGCACCTTCCGGAGTCGGCCGGCGGCCAGGGCTACGGGCTTGCAGAGTCAGCCGTCGTGATCGAGGAGTTGGCGCGAGCCTGCGCGCCCGGGCCGTTCTTGGCGACGATCGCTGCCTCCGCTGCCATCAACGCATGGGGCGACCCTTCGCTGCAGCAAAAGGCGTTGCCACCGCTGGCCGCGGGCGCGGTCGGGGCGATCGCCTTTCCGGCGACCTCGTCGTTGGATGCCGCTGCGGGTGACGGGGACGAGGCTCTCGTGGTGAGCGGCACGGCCCGACCTGTCCTCGCCGGCGCGCTCGCCGAATGGTTCGTAATGCCGGCGAAGGTCGGGGACACCGAAGTGTGGTGCGTCTTCACCGCATCGGAAGTAGACGCGAACGAGATCGACAGCCTTGATCCGATCCGCCGATGTGCCGCTGTGGTGGTCGACAACGTCCGCGTCCCGCGCGAGAGGCAATTGCGCACCGACGGGCACTCGCTCGAAGCTTTGATCGCGGTGCTTGCTGGAGCGGAGGCGACCGGAGGCGCTTCGTGGTGTGTCGAGACCGCGGCCGGCTACGCGAAAGAACGGCAACAGTTCGGGAGGCCGATAGGGCAATTCCAGGCGGTCAAGCACCGCTGCGCGGACATGCTCGTTTCGCTCGAGCAGTCGCAGGCGGTGACCTGGTCTGCCATGCGTGCATTCGACGACGATCGCCATTCGCCGGAGGGGACCGCGGGATTCCTGTTGCCCGCAGCGGTTGCCGGCGCTGTCGCTGCGGACGCCTACTGCAAGGTCGCCAAGGACTGCATCCAGGTGCTCGGTGGAATCGGGTTCACGTGGGAGCACGACGCCCACCTTTTCCTCCGGAGGGCCGTCACGCTTCGCCAGCTCATCGGCGGAACAGGGAAATGGCGCCGGCGAGTAGCCGACTTGGCCCTATCGGGCGAACGCCACAGAATGCAGTTGGACCTGCCCGAAGGGTTCGAAGGTTTCCGGGATGAGATCCGCGCACAAGCGGCCGCTATAGCTGTGTTGCCGGAAGACGAACAGCGCCGAGGACTGGTGGAGGCAGGCCTTTTCGTCCCGCACTGGGCTCCGCCGTGGGGCCGCGACGCCGGCCCGGTTGAGCAATTGGTGATCGACGAGGAGCTGAAGAAAGCCAAGCTGCGCCGGGCCCACCTCGCGGTCGGGGCGTGGGCGGCGCCCACGATTGCTTCGCACGGTACGCCCGAACAACAAGAAAGATGGGTGCGGCCCACGCTTCTCGGCGAGATCAGCTGGTGCCAGCTGTTCAGCGAGCCAGGAGCTGGCTCGGACCTTGCTTCGCTGAGCACAAAAGCGACCCGCACCGAAGGCGGTTGGACGCTCAACGGACAGAAGGTGTGGACCTCGATGGCGGGCCTAGCCGACTGGGGAATCTGCCTGGCGCGTACCAACCCGAAAGCTCCGAAGCACCTCGGGATCACTTACTTCATCGTCGACATGCGCGCCGCGGGGATAGAGGTGCGACCGCTGCGCGAGCTGACCGGACAGGCGATGTTCAACGAGGTGTTCCTCGACGACGTCTTCGTGCCCGACGACTGCGTCATCGGCGACGTAGACGGCGGTTGGCCTCTCGCGCGTACCACTCTCGCCAACGAACGGGTGGCCATGGGAAGCGGGTCTTCGTTCGGGGGCGGCACTGAGGCGCTGCTTTCGCTGGTAGCCGAGACCGGGGCCGATCCTGTGACCCTCGACGGCCTCGGTGCGCTCGTCGCCGAGGCGCATTCGGTTGCGCTTCTTGGACAACGGTCCACCGAGCGCGCGGTGACGGGACGGGGACCGGGGCCGGAGTCGAGCGTGCGGAAACTTCTGTCCGCTGAGCACGATCAGCGCGCGCAGGAGTTCGGCCTTGGCCTGCTCGGTGGGGAGGGAGCAACCGTGGAGGGTCCGGCACAGCAGTGGGCGTACGGTTTTCTGGCCAATCGCTGTCTCACCATCGCCGGCGGCACGAGTGAGGTGCAGCGCAACGTGATCGCCGAACGGCTCCTCGGCCTTCCCCGCGATCCGGAACCGGCGCAGGGAAAGAGGGGCTAGAACAGTAGGACCAGACAGAAAGGTAGGGCCCCCACATGCCTGGTCTCTCCTTCCCCGAAGGCTTCCGCTGGGGAACCGCTACGGCGGCGCACCAGATCGAGGGCGGCAATGTCAACAACGACTGGTGGCGTTGGGAGCACACGCCCGGTTCGGGAGTCGTCGAGCCGAGCGGCGACGCGTGCGACTCGTGGCATCGCTGGGACGAGGACGCCGCGCTCGTGGCAGGCATGGGCCTCGATCACTACCGCTTCTCGCTCGAATGGAGCCGGATCGAGCCGGCGCCTGGAGAGTGGTCGATTGCGGCGCTCGACCACTACCGAAGGATCTGCGACCACCTCCGGGACCGTGACGTCGAGCCGGTGGTGACGTTTCACCACTTCACCACCCCCGTCTGGCTGGCCGATCAGGGAGGCTGGGAAAAAGAGGAGACCGTCGACCGGTTCGCAGAGTTCTGCCATCACAGCGCCGCGCGGCTCGGGCAATCGGTCGGTCGCGCTTGCACCATCAACGAACCCAACGTCGTCGCCACGATGGGATACGTGATGGGGATGTTCCCGCCAGGCAGGACCGACGCAGGAGCGGCAAAGGCGGTCTCCGAGAACCTCGCCGCGGCGCACCGAAAGGCGGTCGAAGCGATCCGTTCGGCTTCTCCCGGCCTGCCGGTGGGGCTGACTCTCTCGATGACCGACTACCAGGCCGTGGAGGGAGGCGAGGAACGGACCGCCCACATCCGCGCGGTTCACGAGGACCTGTTCCTCGAAGCGACCGCAGGCGACGTCTTCCTGGGCGTGCAGACC
>CAZCCS010000360.1:0-3151 GCA_964497005.1 uncultured Acidimicrobiaceae bacterium
CCCGCGTTGGTGCAGACCTTGACGCCGACCGCCGCCGCGGAGCTCGACATCGCCTGGTGCACCCCGGCAAGCAGTCCCGGCGACGGCCGCGGGACTTTCGTGGTCAAGCGAATCTCGGTGCTCTCGGCCCACCGGGTCGCGCTGCCTCGCTTGCGCTCGGGCGCGTTGGTTGTGGCTCCGGGAGGGACGTTCGAGCGGTGGCGCCTGCAGGTCGGTGATCGACTCGAGGTGGCCGGCAGTTGACCGTTGGCGCCGGCCGCATCGTGCTGGTCGGCACCCCGATCGGGAATCTCGGTGACCTGTCACCACGCGCAGCGGAAGCGCTCAGGCAGGCCGATGCGGTCTTCTGCGAGGACACCCGACGGACTCGGAAGCTGTTCGCAGCGTCTTCGATCCCGGCACCCAAGCTGTATGCACTCCACCAGCACAATGAGCAGGCCTCCTCTCACCATGCCCTCTCTCTCGCCGAGTCGGGCGCGTGTGTCGCTGTTGTGTCCGACGCCGGCATGCCCGCCATTTCCGATCCCGGCTCGCTGCTTGTGCGGCTGGCGGCCAGCGCCGGCGTACCCGTGGACGTTGTGCCCGGACCGACAGCTTTCGTGCTCGCACTGGTTGCGTCCGGGTTGCCTTCCGAGCGGTTCTGCTTCGAGGGGTTCATTCCACGCCAGGGACGGAGCCGGCGGGAGCGCCTGGGCGAAATCGCCGGCGCGTCCCGCACGGTCGTGCTCTACGAAGCCCCGCATCGCGCCCGGCAGACCTTGGCGGATCTCGCCGAAGCCTGCGGCACCGATCGGCAGGTGGCGGTGGCACGCGAGCTCACCAAGCTTCACGAGGAAGTCTGGAGGGGAACCCTCGGAGAGGCGATCGCCTGGGCGGACAGTTCGGAGCCGAGAGGAGAGTGGGTGATCGTTCTCGCCGGCGCTGCAGTTCCGGCCGAGGCGACCGACGAAGAGGTCGTGGCGGCACTTCGGCAGCGCCTCGACACGGGGACCACCAGGCGGGCGGCGGTTGATGAGGTCGCAGCCGTGCTCGGGATCTCCCGCCGGCGGGTGTACCAGCTCGCGTTGGACGCAGCAACCGGCTAGGGCACGTCGCCCGGCGTCTTTTTCCATTCCCGGGATGGTCGCCGCATCCCGTACCCTCGTCTGGTCGTGGCCCGTTTCTACGTAACCACACCGATCTATTACGTCAACGACGTACCTCATATCGGTCACGCCTACACCACGGTGACCGCCGACGCTCTCGCGCGCTGGCACCGGCTGCTCGGCGACGAGGTGTTCTTCCTGACCGGCACCGACGAGCACGGGCTGAAGGTTCAGAGGGCCGCCGAGGCCAACGGGCTGACCCCGCTGGAGCAGGCCGACAGGACGAGCGCCCGCTTCAAGGAGGTGTGGGCCGAACTCGATATCTCCTACGACGACTTCATTCGGACGACGGAGAATCGCCACTACAAGGCGACCGGTAGCCTGATGCAGGCCGCCTACGACAACGGTTACATCGAGTTGCGTCCCTACGCAGGCTGGTACTGCGTGTCGTGTGAGGCTTACTACTCCGAGACCGATCTGCTCGAGGGCGGCCTCTGCCCCATCCACCGCCAGCCGGTGGAATGGATGGAGGAGGAGAACTACTTCTTCAAGCTGTCCGAGTTCACCGATCGTCTCTTGCGGTGGTTCGAGGACGACCCCGGCGCGGTGACTCCCGAGGCGAAACGCAACGAGGCGATCGGCCTCGTCCGGGGAGGGCTGCGCGACATCTCCATCTCGCGCACCTCGATCACGTGGGGCGTACCGGTCCCGTGGGACGAGAAGCACGTGTTCTACGTCTGGTACGACGCGCTCATCAACTACGCGACGGCGATCGGCTACGGCGTCGACCAGGAACGATTCGAGAAGTGGTGGCCGGCGGTTCATCATTTGATCGGCAAGGACATCCTGCGCTTCCACTGCGTTTACTGGCCCGCGCTGCTGATGGCGGCTGGCATTGATCCGCCGCATCGCATCGCCGTGCACGGTTTCCTGCTTGTCGGCGGGGAAAAGATGTCGAAGTCGTCACTGACGGGTATCGCGCCGGCGAGCCTGTTGCCAACGTTTGGCGTCGATGGTTTTCGTTACCACTTCCTTCGGGACCAGCCGTTCGGTCCAGACGGCGAGTTCTCTTACGAGGGGATGGTGGCGCGTTACAACGCGGACCTGGCCAACAACCTCGGCAACCTTCTCGCACGCGTGTCCACTGTCGTCGACAAAAAGTGCGGCGGCATCGGGCCGGCGCCGGATCCGTCGAGCCGGCTTGCGTCTGTGGCGGCCGAGGTCCTATCGGATGCCGCTGCCGCTTGGGAGAAGATCGCGCCGAGCGAAGCTCTGGAAGCAACTTTGCGCCTGGTCCGAGAGACAAATGCTGCGCTAGAGGCCGTCGAGCCGTGGAAGGCCGAGCCCGGACCTGCGGTCGATGCCGTGCTTGGCGACGCGCTCGAAGCGCTTCGGATCGTGGCCTTGTTGACGAGCCCGGCTTTGACGCGTGCGTCGCAGGAGATCTGGCGGCGTATCGGGCTGGAGGGCTCGCTCACGGATCAGCGTCTCCCCGACGCCGCAGCATGGGGCGGATATCCGGGGGGCTTGAAGGTGGAGCGGGGGGATCCGTTGTTCCCTCGCATCACCGAGTCGAGTTAGGCGGATCGCTCAGCGTGTGGACCGACAGCCATTGCCATCTCGATTGGGACGGCGTGGGTGCTCCCGCTATCGACGAGGCGCGTGACGCCGGCGTGACCCGTATCATCACGGTCGGCACTGACGCGGAGACTTCCGCGGCAGCGGTGGCGACCGCGGTAGCTCATGACGGCGTGTGGGCGACCGTGGGACTGCATCCCCACGACGCGAGTGACGGCGTGGCGACGATCAGGCCGCTGCTCGACGAACCCGATCCGGTCGTGGTCGCGGTCGGGGAGTGCGGGCTCGACTATTACTACGATCATTCGCCGCGTGACGTGCAGCGGTCAGCCTTTGCGGAGCAGGTCGCTTTGGCTTCGTCGCTGGGTTTGGCTCTGGTCGTTCACACCCGAGATGCGTGGGACGACACGTTCGACATTCTGAAGTCGGCGGGGGTGCCGGAGCGATGGGTGCTCCATTGTTTTACCGGCGGGCCGGTGGTGTTGTGG
>CAZCCS010000360.1:3161-3555 GCA_964497005.1 uncultured Acidimicrobiaceae bacterium
GAGAGGGGTGGAGTTGGGGGCGATGGTGTCGTTTTCGGGGATCGTCACCTTCAAGAACGCCGGCGATGTCCGCTCGGCTGCTGCGCTGTGCCCCGGGGACCGATTGCTGGTCGAGACGGACAGCCCGTTCCTTGCTCCGGTTCCCTATCGCGGCAAGACGAACCGGCCGGCGCTGGTTCCTGTTGTCGGCGCTGCAGTCGCTGAGGTGCGCGGAGTTCCGGTGGAAGCCGTTGAAGAGGCGACGTGGGCGAACGCCGCCCGGCTGTTCGGGCTGGACCGGTTCGGCTCGTTCAATGGGGCCTGACTCGCCGGCGCTGTGCCGGTGACGCTCAGCCGGCGGCAAGTCAGCGAGCTGCTCACCCGGCATGGCCTTCGCCCGCGTAGGGCGTTGGGC
>CAZCCS010000361.1:0-3552 GCA_964497005.1 uncultured Acidimicrobiaceae bacterium
CCCTGGTACAAGGTGGCTGTTCGTCGGCCGTTTGGCGCCGAACAAGTGCCAACACGACGTCGTCGCGGCGTTCGCCATTTACCGCCGCCTCTTTGACCCGAAGGCGACCCTAACCCTCATCGGCAGTCCGTCGTCCTACCGTTACCTTCGAGCGGTGCAGCGCCTCGCCGCGGACATAGGCGTGGAGGAGTCGGTCGAGTTTGTCTCGAACCTGGGGACCCGTCAGCTTGCGGCCTACTACGCGGCCGCTGACGTCTTCACCTGTTTGTCCGAACACGAAGGTTTCTGTGTTCCCCTCCTGGAGTCGATGGCGCTGGGATTGCCGGTCGTGGCCTACGACGCCGGCGCCGTCTCTGAGACCCTCGCGGGGGCAGGCGTGACCCTTGATACCAAGGATCCTCTGGAAGTCGCGGTCCGGGTTCACGACCTACTCAATGACGCGAACCTCAGGCTGCGGAACCTCGAAGCTGGCAAGGCCCGTGCCAAGGAACTCTCTTTGGAGTCGACCGCACCTCAGTTCCTAAAGGCGATCTCGGATTGGCTAGGGGAGTCAAAGCCTGCTGACCAGTAGGCTCACGAGACAATGCCGGCCTTGGTGGTCATCCCTACCTACAACGAGCACTCCTCGATCGAAGAGGTCCTGCGACGGGTCCGGAAGATCGAAGGTTCCGTCGACGTCCTCGTTGTCGACGACGGCAGCCCCGACGGGACGGCCGACATCGCCGAAGGCCTGGCAGAAGAGCTCGGCCAGATACACGTCTTGCGTCGCAGTGCCAAGACCGGACTCGGAGATGCCTACAAGGCCGGGTTCAAGTGGGGACTCGACAGAGGTTACGAGGCACTGCTGGAAATGGATGCCGACCTGTCGCATGAGCCTGAATCCATCCCGACGTTGTTGGCCCTTCTCGAGGACCACGAGTTGGTTATCGGGTCCCGTTATGTGCCCGGCGGCTCGGTCCCGAAGTGGGGGATCCATCGACGTCTGATCTCGTGGGCGGGCAACCGATACTCGTCGATCGCACTCGGTCTCGACGTCCACGACCTGACCTCCGGTTTTCGAGCCTTCCGGGCCAGCACGCTCCGACGATTAGATCTCGACGCGGTGAAAGCGGATGGTTACGGGTTCCAGATCGAGATGGCGTATCTGGTCTCGATGGCTGGCGGGAGCATCATTGAGACGCCGATTCGCTTCGTCGACCGGCGCGAAGGCGAATCAAAGATGTCCGCCGCCATCGCCTTCGAGGCTCTCATCGTGGTGACGAGATTCGGCGTAAACAAACGATTCGGCAAGCAATGGCGGCGGACCGGACAACCGGTCCTCGGTAAGTCGAAGGCGAGCAGCGCCGCGGACCGATGAGGGTCCTCATCGTCTCAGCACACTTTCCTCCCAACTTCGTAAGCGGGGGAACGCTCGTCCCGAAAGGTCTCGCCGAGGGGCTGCGACAGCGCGGCCACGAGGTGTGTGTCTTCGCCGGATGGCGCGGCGAGGGCCGGCCGCCGATGGACCAATGGGATGAAACGGACGCAGGTGGAGTCTCCATCCGGTGGATCAACACCACGCCCTGGCTCAGCGATCTGGACGACCGCCAGTTCGACAACCCTGACATCGCCGCTGCCTTCGGCGAATACTGCGACGAGATTGGTCCGTCCCTCGTCAACTTCCACTCGCTCCAAGGCCTCGGAGTCGGGACGATCGAAGTCGCCGCCGAACGGCGAGTGCCCACCGTGCTTACCATGCACGACTTCTGGTGGTGGTGCGGCCGCATGTTCATGTCCGACCGACGCGATCGGCCCTGCTGCCCGGTAGTCGATTGCGGTGTCTGCGAATGCTCGGTCGATTCCGCGTGGCTTGCCCGGCGAAACAAGAGGGTGCGGCAGTCTCTCGACTTGGTTGATCGGGTGGTCAGCGTCTCGGAGACCTTGGCCCAAGTCGGAAGAGCGAACGGTGTTGACGCCGATCGCCTGGTGACGATCGAGAACGGTCTGCCAACCTTCCCTCCTTCGGTCGTAGATCGGCCTCGAGGACAAAACGAGGAGCTTGGACGGACCGGTGTCCGGTTTGTGTATGCCGGAGGCCCCGACCCACGCAAGGGTCCGTACGTGCTCGCTGAGGCACTACGTCAAATCGAGGACCTGCCCGGATGGTCGCTAACCGCGTACGGATGGCCGGAGGGCCTCCAATCCACGGCATGCGAACGGGTCCTCATCCGACCGCCCTTCCTCCCAGAGGAGGTGGGGACGGTCTTCCAGGACTCCGAGATTCTCGTGATCCCGTCAGTCATGCGAGAAAGCTTCTCGATACTCGCTCGCCAGGCCCTGACCTACGGAACTCCTGTCCTCACCACTGACTGCCTGGGACCTGAAGAAGTGGTGATCGAGGGGACCAACGGCCTTGTGGTTCCCTCTGCTGACCCTGTTGCTCTCGGCGAAGCGATGCGAAGAATCGTCGTCGAGCCCCAGCTGCTCCGTTCGCTCACGGAAGGTGCATCAACGGCCTTCTCCAGAACAATGGACGACAGCGTCAGCGACTACGAGAAGCTGTTCAACGAAGTGGTTTACCCCGACCCCTCGCCAGCACGAAACAGGCGTGGTGACGCGCTCAAAACAGTGTTATTCGTGGTTGGAATCACTGGCGCTCCGCTCAGGTACCGCTCGTACCTGCCCGCCGAGGCTCTGGCCGACAGCGGAGTGGAGTGCAACGTCCGGCACTACCGGCATCCAGACGTCGACCGGTTGGCGTCGTTTGCGGACGTCGTAGTGCTGTACCGAGTGCCAGCGACCCTGCAGGTCATCAATCTCATCGCGGGTCTGCGTAGTCGAGGTATTCCGGCGGTCTTCGACGTGGACGACCTGATCTTCGATCCGGAGATCCGCGACGAGATACCTGCCGTGAGCATCCTCCCTCCCGCGGAGGCGGAGCAATGGATGGAGGGGGTGCGCCGGTACCGAGCGACCCTCGACCTGTGCGACGCGTTCATCGGCAGCACGACCCCACTCGCGGAGCACGCGGCCGAACTGACCGGAATCCCCTCCTATCGATTCCCGAATGGAGTCGGGCGAATCGTTGGCCGCCTCTCGGATGCCGAACACGGACGCCCCCGTACGTCCGGGCCGCTGCGCATCGGCTACCTGAGCGGCACCACCACCCACGACCACGACTGGCAGCATGTCGAGCCGTCTGTCGCACGCCTTATGGACGAGCATCCCTCGTTGGAGCTGTGGCTCGTCGGACACATCGAGCCGACGCCGGCGCTCGGCCGCCACGCTTCCCGCGTGGTGCGGCGACCGATCGTGCCATGGACGGAGCTCCCGGCACTGCTTCGGGACCTGGACATCAACCTTGCGCCGCTGGCCCCCGCCAGTCGATTCAATCAGGCGAAAAGCGCGATCAAATGGCTGGAAGCCGCCCTGGTGGGAACGCCCTCGATCGCAAGCCCCACAGAACCCTTCCGGGAGGTCATCACCCACGGGCGCGTCGGGATGCTCGCTGAGACGGAAGACGAGTGGTACGCCGCGCTCGACTTCCTCGTGCGGAGCAGCAGCGACCGTAAG
>CAZCCS010000362.1:0-1828 GCA_964497005.1 uncultured Acidimicrobiaceae bacterium
AGCTGAGCCTGGTCCTCGTTGAGAGGTGTGTCGAGCATGAGCCCGGTCATCCCGTTGATCGTGTTGAGCGGGGTACGGATCTCGTGGCTCATGTTGGCCAGGAACGCCGACTTGGCTGCGGTGGCCCGCTCGGCGATATTCATGGCCGCTTGCAACTCCTCGCTCCTCTGCGTCAGTTCCCGGTGGATCGCGATCAGGCCGACGTTGGTGTCTTCCAGCTCACGGTTGAGTGTGGCTATCTGGTCAGACTTGTCGGCGAGCTCGGTTTCTCTTTGGCGGAGAGTGGCGCGGAGACGGATGAGGGCGTCGATGAAATGGGCGCGCGATCGTCGAGGGCGTCTCATCGGTCCGCGTTCATTCGCCGGGTTCCCCCGGGTCCTTGATCACGACCACGGTCGCATCGTCTCTTCCCCTGCTCCACTGAGAGTGAAGGGCCGCGGCCGCGACGCTGGGGTCGTGACAGAACAGCCGCGCTGAACGCGACCAGTCGCCGGGGGTCTTGATCCCATCGGACCAAAGCACGAGCACCGCTCCAGGGGGCCAGGGCAGCGAGGTCACGCCCGGTTCGGGCGGACGGTGCTCAGCTCCGGCGGTGCCCGGACGTGAAACCAAATGGTTGGCGCGCCCGGCTTGGTGGGCGCAACCGCCCTCGGGGTAGTCGAAGTTCATCAGCCGACCGGAGACGTTCCCTACCCCCGCGAACTCCACGGTGCGTGACGCCAAGTCGATCAGGACGAGCCCGATGACACCGCCCCTGGTGGGGCGCATCGCCCAGTGGGCTTGTTTCAGCCAAGTCCGTGCGTCCCCGTCGGCTAGCGCGCCGGGGAACGTGCAAAGGGCCGCTTGGGCGGCTTCGTGCGCGGCCGGCCCGTGGCCCAGGCCGTCTACCACGACGGCCGCCGCCCAGGAGTCCTTCACCAGGGCCGCCCACCCATCGCCGTTTACATCGGATGGAACGACCGGGAGGGATACACCTCCCGTTAGGACGGCCGACGGAGCATTCAGAGGCGACGTTCGAAAACGCGCCAGTACGACGCTTCCCTGACCACGTTCGCTCCAAAGGTCGAACTCGGATGCCAGCCGCTCGACGCTCGACAGGCCCACCCCCAAACCGCCGCCTTCAAACGGGGGCGTCGCCGGCGCGGGCGCGGAACGCAACGGTGATCGGGCGATGAACCCCGGGCCGCGGTCCACGGCGAGGATCTCGATCGCCGAGGCCGGCGTCTCGAGCGGGCGGACGAGCAAGTAACCGTCGCCGCCGGCGTGGCGAACGATGTTGGTGCCCAGCTCGGTCGCGGCGAGCTGAGCGGCGTCTCCCAAAGCAGCGGTGGCTCCGATGCGATCGGCTATTCCGGCGACTTCCCGTCGCGCTGCGCCAACGTCGCTTCGATCGGTCACGGGAAAGAGCGAGTGGGGAGCCTGGATCATTGGGCCTGGATCATTGGGCCTGGATCATTGGGCCTGGATCATTTGGCCCAGCCGACGATCTCCACGACCGTGCCCTCCCCCGGCACCGACCTGAGAACGAACTCATCCGCCAGGCGCTGGGCGCCGGGCAGTCCCATGCCGAGACCGTCGCCAGAGCTGTATCCGTCCTGAAGAGCCAAGTCGACGTCGGCGATGCCGGGCCCCTCGTCCTCGAACACCACGTGTACGCCGGCCCTCCCCGACGTCTCGACCTTCTCGACGATCATGCGGCCCTGGCCGGCGTAGCGGAGCACGTTGCGAGCCAGCTCGCTGGCCGCGGTGACCAGCTTGGTCTGCGCAACGATTCCGAGCTTGGCTTCGACCGCGGCCGGCGCTTATCTCGCGCGCCGCCGGCGCGACG
>CAZCCS010000362.1:1838-3536 GCA_964497005.1 uncultured Acidimicrobiaceae bacterium
CCGGAACGGACTGCGAGCAGCGACGCCTCAGTGGTGATGTCGACTCTCACCGCGCTCACCACCGTCGCCGACATGCCGCAATGTCAACTGTCGGTGAGTTGCAGCACGGCCATGGCCTCCGCCGCGTTCAAGGCGGTGCGCACCTGGTCCATGCCGATACCCAGTTCCACCAATGTGATCGCCACCGCGGGTTGGATCCCGACCACGACCGTTTCGGCACCCAGGAGCCGGATCATCGCGGCTATGCGAGCAATCACGCGGGCGATGAACGAGTCGACCACCGCGAGCCCGCTGACCTCTATCAGCACTCCGGTAGCTCTGGTCTGAGTCACCTTGGCGGTGAGATCCGCTTCCAGCGACAGTACCGCGGAGTCATCGAGGTCTCCTTGAAGGCTGACAAGAAGGCACGACCCGAGCCGGATGATCGGTACCTGTTCCTGGATCGTCACAATGCTCCCGCGGCGTTGGGAGCGCCTTTCAATGCAGCGTCAACAGCAATCTTCCGTTGGGCGAGGATGTTGAAGGCGAGCTGCAGAGCGTCTCGCAGCGTGCTGCGGCTCGTTATCGCCCCGATGTCAATGCCAAGGTGCACCATCGCCTGCGCGGTCTCGGGACGCACACCGCTGATGATGCTCTCCGCGCCCATCAGCCTTGCGCCCTGGATGGTCTTGAACAGATGCTGCGCAACGGCGGTGTCGATCATCGGAACGCCGCTGATATCGAGGATCACTACCGCGGCTTCGTCCTCGGCGATCCGCTGGAGCAGGTTCTCGGTAAAGCGTGCGGCGCGATCGCTGTCGAGTGTCCCGATAAGAGGCAAGGCCAACACCCGATCCCAGATCTGGATGACTGGAGTCGAGAGCTCCATGATCTCGTCGCGCTGTCGCTGAACCAGACGCTCGCGTTCTCTTTGTTCCGTCAGGTCGCGCGTGACCTTCACAAAACCGGTGACGGTCCCGTCGTCTCCATATATCGGTTGGATCACCACGTTCGCCCAGAAGCGCTGACCACCCTTGCGAACCCGCCAGCCCTCGCCTTCGTATCGACCGGTCCGCATTGCTTCATCCAACTCCGTGCGGACCAGCCCCGAATCGGCATCGGCTTCGGTGTAGAAGATGGTGATATTACGGCCGACAACTTCATCGGCCGTGTAGCCCTTGAGTCGGACGGCTCCATCGCCCCAAGTGAGTATGTCGCCGTCCGAGTCAAGCATGATGACCTCGGTGTCCAACATGGCGTTGATCATCCGGCGGTAATCCGCCTCGATCGCTTCACGGTGCCCACCCTCGACTGCCACGGGACTCCTCTCAGGCTCGGCCCAAGGGACGCCCCGAATCAACGCTCAGGCATCCCCAGAACCGACTCGCTCTTTCCCAGCAATACAGGGCGTAGCATACCGACACAAAAGCCGCGGAACGACCATACCGTTTCGCGCTTTTCTTCGGTTGGGTTCGAAGAGAGCGAGGCCGGAGAGATCCGGCGTCAGGGCGCGGGCCCTTACTTGCTAAGGGTGTCGCTCCGCTTGGGAAGCTTCCAGTCCGGCCGCGGGAAGTGGCAGGTGTAGCCGTCCGGGTAGCGCAGCAGATAGTCCTGATGCTCGGGCTCGGCCTCCCAGAACGGCACGGCCGGGGTCACCTCGGTGACGACCTTGCCCGGCCACAGGCCGGAGGCGTCGACGTCGGCGATGGTGTCCAGGGC
>CAZCCS010000363.1:0-3495 GCA_964497005.1 uncultured Acidimicrobiaceae bacterium
CGGGCCGGGTGCTCAACGTTGCGGTTTCTCCCCGGGTGGAGGTGACCATCCGTCGGCTCAACGCCGACGGGGGACCGGCCGCCAACCCGCTCGTGCGGGCGGCCCTGGAGGAGTACCCGCCGGCGGACCCGGTCGAGGTGAGCATCAAGTCGGACGCCCCGGCCGGGAGCGGACTCGGTACGTCGGCGGCTGTCGTGGTGTCACTTGTCGCCGGTCTCACCGAGGCGCGTGGGCAGAGGCTGGACCCGATGCAGGTCGCCCGGGCCGCTCATCATCTGGAAGCCGACGTTGCGGGAATCGAATGTGGGGTGCAGGACCACGCTGCCGCAGCATTCGGCGGGATCAACTTCGTGAACGTGGACGCCTACCCGGTCTTCACCGTCGAACGGCTCGGCGCCTGGCCCGACCTTGACCGGTTGGTCACCGTCGTATACCTCGGCCAACCGCACGAATCGTCCGACGTCCACGATGAGGTCATCGAGGCCGGCGATCCGGCCGCCTTCGAGCGGCTGAGGCAGGCTGCTCTGTCGGCCAAAGCCGCGGTCGTGGCGCGGAACCTTGACGGATTCGGGGCAGCCCTCATCGAGAACACTGGCGCCCAGGCCGACCTGCACCCCGGAGTGGTCGGTCGCGATGCGCTGGTCGTAATCGAGGCGGCCCGGCGCCTCGGCGCGGCCGGATGGAAGGTCAACGGAGCCGGCGGGGACGGGGGATCTGTGACGGTGCTCAACCGCTCGGAACAAGCGAAACGAGAGTTCGATCGCTGGGTGCACCGCTACCGGCGATACCGGGTGATCCCTGTCGAGCTGAGCAGCGACGGCATGCGCGTGGACGGCTCGTTGTAAGCCGCGTCAGCCTTCGAGAAAACTGAGACGGATGGTTCGCCGGGCGTTGTCGATGTTCGTGTCGACGAGACACACCGACTGCCAGGTACCCAGCTGCATCCTCCCGTCGAGGACAGGGATGGTGAGCGAGGGTGAGATGAAAGCCGGCAGGACGTGGTCGCGACCGTGACCCTCGGACCCGTGGCGATGGCCCCAGCCGAGTTCACCCGGAAGAAGATGATCGATGAGCCTGAGGAGATCGGCTTCGCTTCCGGCTCCAGTCTCGATGACAGCCAGGCCGGCAGTGGCGTGCGGGACGAAGACGGAGAGGAGACCGTCGCGCGCGCCGTCGCTTGCAATGAATCGTTCACAGTCGGCGGTGAGATCGTGCACGGCCGGCCGCGCTCCCGTAGTGACCTGGATCGTCTCGCTGCGCATTCTCGGATTCTGGCCGACGGACATCTGTGATGACACACTGGTGTAACCCGAAGGCAGTGAGGTGATCGTTGAAGACGTTCTGCCGTACGACGCTTAACTACCTGAGTTCGTCCGGTCTTGAAGGCCCCTCCGACCACCCGACGGCGGTGGAGATCAACGACGGCAGAGTCGCCGATCTACCG
The DNA here is from genome assembly GCA_964497005.1 of uncultured Acidimicrobiaceae bacterium. Classification (GTDB taxonomy): domain Bacteria; phylum Actinomycetota; class Acidimicrobiia; order Acidimicrobiales; family Palsa-688; genus DASUWA01. Next base: position 1,445 of record CAZCCS010000363.1, read on the forward strand.
GGTTGGCAGGAATGTGGCTTCGAGTTGGTCGAGCATGGCTCGGCTGTCGTTGACTGGAGTGACGACCGGGATCTCGCCGAGGTGCATCACGGCGAGATGGAGAAACTCGCCCGCGACCTGACCGGTGCTGATGTCGCTCTCGTGTCCGGCCACATCAAACGCAGTCCCGATGACGCCCGTCGGCACGAACAACTCGCGCCGATTCCTTTCGTTCACTCGGACTTCGCGGCAGGGCACGCCGACATCATCCGCCGGATGTACCGGGAGCCGACCGAAGCCGGCCGCGCCGCGCTCGCTCGCAACGGAGTCACCCCAGACGTGGTATCTGACGCGACGCGCATTTTGGTCCTTCAGTTCTGGAGGAACCTGGGTCCGGCCAAGATGGACTACCCGATCGCGTTTTGCGACGCCCGGACCGTTTCCCCCGATGAGGCTCGGTCGTTCCACGTCAGCGACTATGCCGGAACGGGCGCGAGCTTCGACGCGTTGGGCATCGTTGAACCCGACAGCGGCCCGAGGCACCAGTGGTACGTCTTCCCCGAGATGTCGTCGGGAGAGGTGGTGGTGTTCCGTACCTACGACACGGAGCTTGTCGGGGCCGGAAAGACCTTCTTTACCCCGCACTCTGCGTTCCGCGACCCTGAAGTCGACGTGGGTCGGCCGGCGAGGTCGAGCATCGAGCTGCGGGCGACCTGTCTGTTCATCTGAGCCTGCCAAGAATTCGCGTTCCAGGGCAGGCTTTTCGGGCCGGTCCGGCGTAGATATCACTGTCAAGTTAGGTTGGCTTGAGCGCGGGATCGTCGATGCCGCGCTGCTGGGGTACAGGAGGTACGGGTGGCTTCACGCCGTCTGACTCGGCGGCAGTTCATCGGAACCGGCGCGGCGATGGGAGTCGCCATGGCTCTCGGCGCCGAACCGGCTCAGCTGATGGAAAAAGCATTGGCGACGTCGGGAGGCTCGGGCAGCCTCAGCGACATCAAGCACATCGTGATCCTGATGCAGGAGAACCGGTCGTTCGACCACTACTTCGGCACGATGCCAGGGGTCCGAGGCTTCCTCGACAGGGCGAGCTACCGCTCCTACGCCGGCGGCCCAGCGTCGAGCGCCGCGCACACGGTCAACCAGAGCATGGTGGGAGACACCTTTGCCGGCCAGTCGGTGAAATACGCCCTCGCAGACGGTTCCGAGGTCCTCGGGCCCTTCGAACTGGTGAGCAGAGGGCCGACGGTCGCGGGCCAGACCACCAACGACATCACCCACGACTGGGGTCCGCAGCACGGCATGTGGAACGACGGTGCCATGGACAAGTTCGCCATCGAGCACCTCGCCAACGATCCGGTCGCCAAATGGCAGCTGAACTCGACCAACGGGATACCCGTACCCGGCACCTCGACGATCCCGACCGGGCTCACCACCATGGGCTACTACCGGGAAAGGGACTCGCTCGAGTTCTACCGGGCGGTCGCCGAGACCTTCACGATCTGCGATCGGTACCACTGCTCGGTGATCGGCCCGACCGACCCGAACCGGCTGATGTGGATGTCGGGCAGCCTCGGCGCTCACTCGAAGGACGTCGGAGGACCCATCTTGACCACCTACGTCAACGGCCGGAACCAGTTGTTCGGCACCCTCGACTGGCCGACCATGCCCGAGTTGCTTACCGAGCACGGCGTGAGCTGGAAGGTGTACCAGGACCCCACTTCCACCGCGCTCTTCAATGTCCTCACCTATTTCAAGAACTTCCTCAACCCGCAGACGACTGGGCAAGCCGAGACCGCTCGGCTTGGACTGACACCGGTTTACCCGGCGGAGTTCGCAGCGGACGTCGCCGCCGGCACGCTTCCTCAGGTGTCCTGGCTAATGCCGCCGGCCAGTTGCTGCGAGCACCCCGCCACCCCGCCCGAGTACGGCGAGTACCTGGTGTCCCAGATCCTCCAAATCCTGACAAGCAACCCGGCGGTGTGGCAGCAGACCGTTTTTCTCGTTGTCTACGACGAGAACGGCGGCTTCTTCGACCACGTCGCACCGCCGACTCCCGGCCCGACGGTGAC
>CAZCCS010000364.1:0-3486 GCA_964497005.1 uncultured Acidimicrobiaceae bacterium
TGCGCGAGCCCTGGCGGATGCTGCGGGCGGGGAGGTCGAGCTGCGCGTCCTCCCAGGAGCGGCGCACCGGCTCCCGCACGACCCGCGCGCCATCGCGATCCTCATCGGATGGCTCGACCGTCAACATCTCTAGTTTGACCAGCGAGTCCGGCCGCCGGCGTCCGGGTTGCCAACCTCTGGCGGGCGTGCTGGCCGCTTTGCGGTACATCTCGTGTCTGCGGGACGAGCGGAACACAAACCTTCAAATTTGCACCGCAAAAACCGTTTGTACCTCAAACTCGTCCACCCCGAGCTTGTCACCAGCCGGCGGACCGGTCGATTTCCTCTCTGAGACGGCCGGCGGCTCCCTCAGGATTGCTGGATTCGGTCAAGTACCGCACCACGACGAACCGGCGAGCCCCGGCGGACGCCATCGAGGGAACCGACTCGGGGGTCACCCCCCCGGTGACGAACCAGGGGATCCCGCCCGCACCGCCGGCCTTCGTCGACGCCACGTACTCGAGGTAGGCGAGACCGGTGCCCGGCCGCCCCGGTTTGGTCGGGGTGGGGTTGACCGGGCCGGCGGACAGGTAGTCGACGCCGGCGGGATCCTCGCTGCGGGCCACGGTGGCTGCGTCCCATTCACTTGGTGCATGGGTGGAGAGCCCGACGATCGCCTCTGGCCCGAGTATCTGTCGGGCGACCCCCGCGGGCGTGTCGTCTTGGCCGACGTGGACCCCGGATGCGGCGGAGGCGAGTGCGAGATCGGGCCGGTCGTTGAGGATGAACGGGACTCCGAACTGCCCGCAAACGTCCGCAGCCAGCGATGCACGGTCGAGGAGAGGCCGCGCGTCGAGGAGCTTCTCGCGGAGCTGGACCACGTCCACGCCCCCGGAGATGCACGCGGTAAGGAACTCGGCCAGGTCTGTCCGGTCCGGCGTGCAGAGGTACAAGCGCCTGCCTTCGAGAAGCCGTGCTCGAGACGCGGCGTCAGCCCCCGGCAACAGCTCGCACCAGTTCTACCTTGTCGCCCTCACACAAAGAGGTGGTCGGCATTTCCGACCGGTTGACCGGTTCTCCGTTCAGCTCGGCAACGACCCATTTCGCGCCAAGGCCGAGGGCGACCAGCAGGTCGGTGATGGTCGCGCCCTCGGCGACATCGACCGCCTCTCCGTTGGCCAGTACCTGCACTTGTTCAGCGGGCGGGCGCTGCCGCCTTGGCGGCGGCCTTCAGCTGCTGCTTGTAGGTGCGCACCCGCGCCAGCGAGGCGGCGTCGACGATGTCGGCCACCGACATGTAGGTGCCGTCATCGCCGTACTTGCCGGCGGCCTGGCGCCAACCCTCCGGGCGAACTCCCAACTGTTTCCCGAGGAGCCCCACGAAGATGCGAGCCTTCTGATCGCCGAAGCCGGGCAGTGCACGGATCCTCTCGTACAGCTCCTCGCCCGTCTTGGCGGTGTTCCAGACGGCTGCGGCCTCCCCGCCGTATTGATCAACGATGATTCGCGCCAAGTCCTGCACCCGCTTGGCGTTCGCCGAGGGAAAGCGATGCAACGCCGGCCGTTCCGCGAACACCTTGGCTAGTTGGTCCGGATCGATGGCCGCGATCTCGCCGGCGTCGAGCCGCCCGCCGAGGCGCTCTTTCAGGTCCCTCGGGGACGAGAAGGCCTTCTCGAGCGGGATCTGCTGATCCAGGACCATCCCGATCAGAAGTGCGAAAGGGTCCTCGGAGATGAGCCGGTCCGCACTCTCGTCCTGCGCGATGTGAAGTTGGGCCACACCCGCAGCGTAACCAGAACTATGCGGATCTCGGGTCGGGGGCGTCGGCGTCGATCCCGAAGCGGGTGATGGCGTCTTCGACGTCCTTGGCCTTGCCTTCCCCGGTCGCGAACAACCCGTCGAGCACCGCGACCACGACATGGGCAGCGTCGGTCTCGAAGTGCCGGCGCAAGGCCTCCCGCGTGTCGGATAGGCCGAACCCGTCGGTTCCGAGCGGCACGAAGTGACCCGGAACCCAACGTGCCACCTGATCCGGGACCGACTTCATGAAGTCGGTCACCGCGATCACCGGACCACTTGCCGACTCGAGCGTCTCGGTCACGTAAGGGGTCCTGGGCTGGAGCCCTGGGTGCAGCCGGTTCCATCTCTCCACCGACAGCGCATCTTCCCGCAACGCCTTGTAGCTCGTCGCCGACCACAGCTCCGCAGCCACGTCGTAATGCTCCGCCAGCAGCTGCTGCGCTTCGTGGGCCGCCTGGTAGGCGGTGCCGGAGAAGACGATGGTCGCCTTGCGTGAGGGTCCTTCCGGTGCCGGGGCGTACCGGTAGAGGCCCCGCAGGATGCCCTCGTCCACGCCTTTCGGCTTGGCCGGCATGCGGTAGTTCTCGTTGTACAGGGTCAGGTAATAGAAGACATCCTCGGGCTCAGGCCCGTACATCCGCCTGATCCCCTCCGAGATGATCGCCGCCACTTCGTAGGCGAACGAAGGGTCGTACGCCTGCAAGTTGGGCACCGTGCTCGCCAGCACCAACGACTGACCGTCGTCGTGCTGCAACCCCTCACCAAGGAGCGTCGTCCGGCCGGCGGTCGCGCCGAGCAGGAATCCCCGGCCGCGCATGTCGCCGAACGCCCAAATGAGGTCGCCGACCCGCTGGAACCCGAACATCGAATAGAAGATGAAGAACGGGATCATCGGCTGTCCCCACGTCGCATACGACGTTCCCGCAGCGGTGAAGTCGCCCATACCACCGGCCTCGCTGATCCCCTCCTCGAGGATCTGGCCGTCGCGCGCCTCGGTGTAGGAGAGCATCAACTTCGAGTCGACCGGGTCGTAGAGCTGGCCCAGTGGCGCGTAGATCTTCACTTCCTTGAAGAGCGCGTCCAATCCGAACGTCCGCGCTTCGTCAGGGATGATGGGGACGATGCGCTGACCGATTCCCTTGTCGCGAAGCAGGTTCCGCAGCATGACGGCGAACGCCATCGTCGTCGAAACAGAACGCTTACCTGATCCCTCGTCGAACTCGGCGAGCGTCTTGTCCGCGGGCGCAGGTAGAGGCTTGGCACGTACCACCCTGTGCGGAAGCGACCCGTTGAGCGCCTGCCGGCGTTCCACCATGTACTGGTACTCGACCGAGTCCGGAGAGGGACGGAAGAACGGCGGCTCTCCCTGCTCCAACGCGGAGTCCGGAATCTCCTCCTCGAGGTACAGGCGGTCCCGCAGCAGCTTCAGCTGCGCGGCGTTCATCTTTTTGATCTGGTGGGTCGAGTTGCGGGCCTCGATCTCGGGACCGAGGGTCCACCCCTTGATCGTTTTGGCGAGAATCACCGTGGGTTGCCCGGTCGTCTCGGTCGCGGCCTTGTACGCGGCGTAGAGCTTTCGGTAGTCGTGACCGCCGCGGGGAAGGTTTCGCAGGTCGTCGTCGGACAGGTGCTCCACCAGGGCACGGAGCCTCGGATCCGGGCCGAAGAAATGCTCCCGGATGTACGCGCCGTCCTCGGTTGCGTAC
>CAZCCS010000365.1:0-3474 GCA_964497005.1 uncultured Acidimicrobiaceae bacterium
TGGGTTCGGTTCATCAACTTGAGGACAGCGTCAGAAGGCACGGCTAGATAGTAGGCCCAGCGTTTGCTGAACCTCGGTTCGCCGAAGCCGATCGTGATGCGTCACCAGCGGCGAGTCGCGCGCTTGCTACCCGTCAGTCGACGAGACCGACCCTCGCGAGCTTCTGATCCTTGTAGATGCGTACGTGAGTGCGGCGACCGCGCTGACAGTTGGAGGGAGCAAGGCAAGGATGCTCGAGGTCTTGTTGGCGGAAGATTGGGCTGTGAACTGGCCGCTGGCGTTGCTCAGCATGACGATGGCCTGGGCGATGTTGGCGAGAACCACGATGGAACCGATGACTGATGTGGTTACGAGCAGAGCTAGCCAGCGCTCCAGAGTGCTTTTAGCCTCGTCCTGGCGGACAGCCATCGCAACTATCACTGTCGCAACCACCACAACAAGGGCGACCGTCAGATTGGCTGCTCCGTTAGCGAACAACGAGACGCGATCTGCAACCCCGACCGACGGTGGAGAAAAATGGACTCCCGGGGCGAGAAGGCCGCCCTGTGGGATCACTTGACGATACGAGACAGCAGTGACCAATGCAGCGATGATCGACAGGGCTGCAGAAGCCACCAGCCCCCAGGCGACAGGGATAGCGAGTCGAGTCGGGATCTTGAATACAGGAAGAACGATCGGGCGCGGTGCCCAGTCGGACTCATCGAACTCAGCCTCGGACTCAAAGCTCATGTAGGTGCTCTTTCGCCTTTCCGGACCAGCGCGCTCCAGTCAGCGCCATCCAAACCGAGACCGCCGCCAATACGGTCGGGGCAAGGTAGGTGGCGACGATAACGGTCCACGCTTCGAAGTTCGTGCCTGCCCCGATCGGCCCACCGTAAACCTCGGTCAACCAGGCAGCCAGCGCAGTTACGTTTCCAACGAGTCCGGCGGCGGCAACGATCAAGATTAGGCCGAATATCGCTCGCTGCCCAGGAAACGCGTCGCCGGCCAGCGCGTCTATGACGAGCAGAAGCGCCGCGACGAGAACGCCGAGCTGCACGTCGGTCCCGAAACCGGTGGAGGCGAAAAAAACCCACTGGCGAAAGCCGCCGAGCGAGTCCGCCGAAGCTTCGATTAGAGAAGCTGCCATCGAGGCGATAGCGCCCAGTGTCACAAGCGCCGCTGCTACGGCGACGGGTCTAGCTCCAGCGTCGTAGACAAACCAGCGGAATCGCAGCAGCGATCGCTCACCCGGGCTCATCTCGGACACCGCCGAGACCCTAATCCCGCCCCGACCCCGCACGCAGGACTGGCGACTTGCGACGGACCCTTCAGCGGGTCATGCCAATTACCTGTGGTTGGGGTGATTGAGGAGAACCTTTATGTGTGCATGGTCGCTTTCCCCGTGGAGCAATCTCGAAGCCGCTTGTTGCGACGGCGCGAAGGCGTGGCGTCGCTCTGACGTCAGCATGACAAGAGGGTACGGTGCTCGGAGTCGCCGACTGAGAGCGCTCTGGAGTAGCACTGTCGATATTCGATTGGCCGCTGTCATGCGCCGTGTTATGCCAGCGCGACTGCAATTGCGAGCCCGTTGGCGAGCCCGTGCACGATCATGGCTGGTGCGAGTCGTCCAGTACGACGGACCAAGACGCACTGTACGTAGCCAAATACGCTCATCATCAGTGCGAGTGCAAGCGCTCCCGCTCCGGTTGTAGCGCCAGGGGCGTGAAGAATCCCGAAGCCGACTGCGCTGACTGCGGCCGAACTGCGGAACCCCCAACGTCTCATGAGCGCCCTGAGAATGATCCCGCGGAACTGAGTCTCCTCTACGAGAGGGGCGACCAAGATGGCGGCCACCGCGAATTGAACGAGAATCAGCACCGCGTAGGCGTGCGTGTCAGGAACGTTCGATGCGGGGTGACGTCGCAAACTCGGCAGGGCCAGCACCAGCACGAACGCGACGACGATTCGTGCGACGATTTGAACGCCCGCGAACGCAGCCGCCGGCTTGAGATCGCTACGTTTCGGGCTCCCCAACCCGAATGCGGTCGCCCAGCCGCCGCGCTGGCGGGCTACCCGCCTCCCGGCCAGCCAGACTCCGATTCCGAGCGAAAGTTCTCCGGGTAACTCCAACGATGTGGTGCTCCAATGGAGTGCCTCGCCGATAACAGCCGGGATGATCGCGACAAGGATCGCGGCGTACGCCCAGACCGCTTGTCCGATACCCCAACGAACGCCGCTGGCCAAATCCTCTGCCACGGCCTGGTCAAGGGGAAAGGACGCGTCGAGGTGAGCCACGCGCGGCGGAACAGGCCGCGGGGCGAGATGCTCTGTCCAGATTTGTCCGTCGAACCAACGATGGACGCCGGTCCCCCCGGGGTCCGGATACCAGCCGGGCGGAGCGGCCAGCTCTGGCATTGCAGCCGTCTCCGAAGAATTTGGAGCGCTCCCACTCTGAACCTTCACTGGGACCGGGAGCTCCGTGGGATCCGGAGTCGATCCGCATCCGGGACAAGCGTCCGAACCCAATGGGATACCGCTCTGGCACCGTCGGCAAATCCACAGCGGGTGTCCCTCACTTTGCATTGATCTGCCCCTCCCACCAAACACTTCGTTGGCTGCCTAATCCCTCGCCGTCGGTCGACCCTCGTCGAGAACTCCTAAATCGGACGACGACGCTGAACTCTACAGAACGCCGCCCTAACCGTCTCCTGAAATGGGGGCACCTCCCACTGTCTCTGACAATCAGACACGGACACACAGATAGTGGCCGCGCCACGGTTCGCCGACTCGGCTATTCGAACAGTTCGACCAAGCTGACCTGACCGAGTGGCTCGCCAGAAGTAACGCGGACTACATCGAAGAGCGAGTGGGCGCGGGTGACATGCCGGAATGAGATTGGTCAGGCGGGCGGTGCGAAGAACTCCAGGGCGATGTTGTCCGGGTCGCGGAACGAGAGCCCCGATCCGTAGGGCGCGTCAACGATCCCCCCGTTCGAGATTTGCAGTTCATCTAAGCGCCGCTCCCACTCCTCAAGCTCGGAGCGGCTCGAACACCCGAACGCCACATGGTCAAGCCCAAGGCGGCGCTCATCGAATGGCTCGGAGCTCTTCAGGTCCGGGAACCCGTGAATGCCGACAAGCGTTCCACCTATCAACCACACGACGTGATGAAACGGGCCGGTGTTCTCGTCAAGGACGGGATCGGACCCGAACAGTTGTTGATACCACTGACGGCTACGGTCAAGATCGCTGACCGTGAGAGCGACATGCGTGATCGCGGGAAACGCAGGCATGGGCTGGCTCCTAACTGTCGGGTCCGCCCGACGATAGCCTGTTCGCTCCTTCGAGAGCGCCGATCCTGGGTTGTCTCAGTCCCGTGGTAGGCGGACGGACCGATACGACCGGGCAGAGCTGTAGCCGTCACGCGCCGGGACAACCAGACCAGGAACTGACACTGCGGAGCCCTTTGGTTGCGGCCGACGGCTACGTTAGG
>CAZCCS010000366.1:0-3472 GCA_964497005.1 uncultured Acidimicrobiaceae bacterium
GTCGGCCTCCAGCTTTGCCTCGGCACCTTGGCCTATGTCCGCCTCGCCGCTTTTGAAGTACGGCCCCGCGACGATCGTGCTTCCGGACATGTCGAATCCTATCAGAGCTAAGTCGAGAACCGTGCTTTGACTCAGCGGAATGGCACCCGAGTAAGCAACGACCCACACTCGGTTGCCGACAACCCTAACACCCTGGCCCAGATCCGAGCCTGCGCCGCGGGAATAAGTCGCGGTCAATGTAAGAGTGTTGTTGTGGACGCAGTACTTCCACAGCCCGAGCACGTAACCCGACGCGCTGTGGATCGCGCCTGTGATCCAGACGTCCCCCGAAGCGTCCAAGCCTAGGGCCTGTCCGCCGACCCCGCCGTGGAAGCCTACGCTCGACAAAAAGACGCCATACGCGTCGAATTTGAAAACAGTGAGGTCTCGCCCCACCGTGAAGGGGCTAGACGTCGTGCCGATCGCGTAGACATCGCTCATCGTGTCAAAGGCAAGCATCCACGCGCCGTTCGCTTTCCCATTCGGAATTGGACTGGCCACGAGCAAGTTCAGGGATTGATCGAACTCCTCGAGAATATATCCCGTGCTCGTCAGCGCGACCTCCCAAGTGTTCCTGGTGGCCGTAGAGAAGGCTACTGCCTCGCCGCTGCCAGGCCGGAGCGTCGGAGGCGGAGGCGGCGGTGGCGGCGGCGCGATCACGTTCAATGAGAGAGTATGTGGCATCTCCACATTGCCGGCATTATCGATGCTGAGATAAGCGAGACTATGAGCACCCGGCGCGAGTGTGAACGGAGCCGAATAAGTCTGCCCAGGCGTAGTTCTAGTATCAACAAAGGGCGCGTCTACCCAATACAGAGTAGCCGCCACGCCGGACGCCAGAGCGCCTTGGGGCGCATAGTCGATGGCGCTGAACGCGAGTTCGCCGCCTGAAGCGAGGGACACGGACCCGTCGGCGTTTGTCGTCGCCGTCCCGATGAAGACGACCTGCGTTAAAGGCGGCGTCGCATCCTGAGCGATGATCAGCGATGTGGTCGAGGGCTGAAATTGAGCAAGGAGCCCAAAAATCGAGCTAACCGATCCTAACGTTACGGTCACTTGGTGGTTGATCGTGTCGAGACTTTGAGGAGGCGTAATCAGGCTCCCATCCGGCTGGCTCTCGTACACGGTCAATGACGGCTCGATGAGGCCCGCAACCTGGCTCGGAGCATAGCTCAACGTGAACGTTGCCGGGGACTCAAACACCCCGCTCCCGGTTTTGATCTCGTAAATCTGGCCTACCTCCGCCTGGCGAGCCGTAAACGGGTTGGCCGAGACGGCGTTCTGAAAAAACGCCGCGCTCGGATCGGAGCCCGAGAGCTGGGAGAGCCTCGCCGGCTGCAGGGAGGTTAAGCCTGCCGAGGTGCCAGCCCCCTGGACTTGCACGAGAGTGGCCGTCGAGATGTTCGAAAGACTTGTGTTCCCAGCTGCGTCGCGCGCTGTGACTTGAAAAGAGTACGGACCGAAGTCCAAGCCAGAGATCAGGTGGAATCCAGGGACGGCCCCGAGGTGCACGGTATTTATCAACTCGGATCCGCGAGTGATGCTCAGGTCGTAAGCGAGCGCCGAGCCCTCTTTGCCATCGTCGCCGACGCCGCTGAATTGGATTCCAATGTTCGAGTTTCCAAATGGCGTAGCGGACAAGTCGCCGATCGCTGCGGGAGCAATAACGTCGTCCGGGACCTTGAGGGCATAGGTTCCGATATGGCCCGTGCCCGAGAATTGGATCGTCATGGACACGGTCGACGCCGCGCTGTTTACTACCGTGGTTCCGGTCGGCCCGCCGTCCAAGCTGACGAAGTTGAGCCCATTGATACGGGCCGTGGTCAGGTTGGCGCTGTTAGAAAAACCGAGCGTGAGGGTAATGGGCCCTGCCACCGTCGCAGTCGTATCCAGACTATACGCCTGACCCGCGGGGAGGACGCTTGCCGACGCAAGGGCTCCGGCCGGCAGCGCGACTGGCGTAAAATGCGTGTTGCCACCTCCGTTCGGAGGAACGTCTTGGACCGCGGCAAAAGAGATAGAGACCCCAGGGTCCGATGTTACTAGGACGTTCGAACCGGGCTGCGTGTTGTTAAGAAGCTCGCTCACGCTGTGGACATAGACAATTCCTTGGCAGCCGCCGTTGGTTCCGTCGACGCCGAACCATCCCGGGGCGTAGTAGAAATAATGGACGGTGCCGTTCGAGTCCTGGCTGGTGTACGCCGGGAAGTTTGATGCGAAGTTATTCACGGTAACGCGAGTCTGGTAAATCCGCTTCAGCGGGACGACTGAGCTGCCGCCTACTTGGACAGTCGTGAAGTCGATGTTGAAGGGCGGCGTCTCGACGATATCGGTAGCGACGGTTTGAAATTGCAGCGCATCCCGCGTGTCGCCGGTCCCGATCTCATATGTGATCTGAGCGACTGGAATCGGATTGGCGTTCGAAGGGAACGGGCCGCCCTCAACGACATGGTTCTGGTCTCCATAAGGGACACAGGGTGCCCCTCCTGAGAGGGCGTGAGAGTAAGCCTGTCCCGCGATGAAATTCGGGTTCTCTACAAGCGGCGACAAGCTGGTAAGCGGCCCCCCGTTCAGCGCCGGTAAGGAACTGGTCCCGGCCCCGCGATCATGCGACAGCGCTCCGAGGAGACGTGTTGAAACATTCCCCGCGCCGTCCCGAACTTGAATCTGGAGCTGCTGATCCGACGTAATGGTTGGCAGCGCTTGCTGCACGTGCGTCTGCGAGTATGTATACGAGGACAGGAACGTCACGTTATTGCCGGAGAAGTCCTGCGTCCAGGCTTGAATGTCGGCGACGTTGCTTTCGTCTGTGGACTGTGCTGAGTAGGTCAGCGCCCATTTGCTATTCGTGGTTACGGTGGAAATTCCAATATATGTGGCCGCAGCGCTCACGTCCAAGGTCGGACTCGTCGTATCGGGCGGAGCCACGAGGAAGGTCTCCTCGATAGTCTTCAGACCGGGATCGGGATCGACGTCCTGGGTGGCCATTGACGGCACGATGTCGACAACGAACGGGCCCGTCGCAGCATTCGTTGAGATCGAGAATTTGAGTAGGAAATTCGCGACTTGGCCAGGGGCTATATCGATCGGACCCAGGATCGAGTCCGTCGAGATTTGGAATTGGGGCGGCGCGGAAACGGTCAGTTGCACCGCCTGCAAGGAAGCGCTGGCGTCAGCCGTGTTGCCGATGGGGATCGTGATAGTGCCGTTGTCCCCAGCATTCACAGCAGTCGTCGACCCGCGGGCAACCGAAGGCGCTATCACAAGCGCCAAAAGCGCGGTTATCTTCCAGCTCATCTGTTCGTTAAGCGCACACCTGGATGCGGCTACTTTAATAGCGGATTCTTTCTACCCCAGCCCTCGACAGAGACGAAACAGACCTTACCGTCTTTGCCACCTTGGAAGATCCATGCAGCGTTGCCGTCCCCGGCAA
>CAZCCS010000367.1:0-3464 GCA_964497005.1 uncultured Acidimicrobiaceae bacterium
CAAGATCTGGGTCGTAGTCGTCCGCGCTGGCGACAAGGCCGCGCCCGTCTCCTTGGAGCTTCTGACCGAGGCACGGGACCTGGCTTCGACCGTTGAGGGAATCACATGGGGCGACGCCGGAGGGTTGGCCGATGAGGTCGGTTCTTACGGCGCGACGGCGTTGCACACCGTCGGCGACCTCGGAGGCGGTCTCGCCGGCCCAGCGGTTGCCGCTGCGATCGCCGCCAAGATCGCTTCGGGTGATGCCCCGGACGCGATCTTCATTCCGCAGACCTACGACGGCCGAGACATCGCCGGCCGCCTCTCGGCGCGGATCGACCGGCCGGTCCTCACCAACGTCGTGGGCGTTGAGGCGCAGGACGGCAGCCTCGTCACCGAGCACGCCATCTTCGGCGGAACCGAGATCCTCAACGCCCGTTTCACCGCGGGCGCGCCGGGGATATACGTCATCCGAGCGAAGTCGTTCGTCGCCGAGCCCAGTGGGGGCGGTGCGGCAGCGGTCGACAACTGGGACGTGCCCGACCTCGGCGCCAGCGGCTCAGCCAAGGTCCTCGGCTCGCACGTCGAGGAGACCGAAGGCCCCAAGCTCGACGAGGCCGCGGTCGTGGTGTCGGGCGGTCGGGGTCTTGGTCAGGCCGAGGCCTACAAGCTGATCGAGGATCTCGCCAAGCTGCTCAAGGCTGCGCCGGGCGCATCGCGCGCGATCGTCGACGCCGGATGGGTGCCTTACTCCCACCAGGTTGGCCAGACCGGAAAGACCGTCAAGCCCACGGTGTACATCGCGGCCGGGATCTCCGGTGCGACTCAGCACATGGTCGGCATGAAGGGATCCAAGAACATCATCGCCATCAACAAGGACCAGGAGGCGCCGATCTTCTCGATCGCTGACCTCGGGGTCGTCGGCGACGTGAACAAGGTTCTGCCCAAGCTGATCGACGCTCTCCGCTCCAGGGGCTGAAGAAGGGGCCGCTCTGGGGACTGGGCCCGTCCGCCCGCCTGCCCGGCAACACCGGCGCGCCTGGGGCTCCAGCCGCCGGCCCTCTGGGTGTGGAGACCGACCCTATAGCCAGCCGTGCAAAAGTGGCCAGGGTTCCGTGGCGGGAGATCGCCCGAGCCCCAATGGTGGCCATTTATGGGCACCGGGGGCGCACAAGTGGCCGAAGTTGGGCTATGGCCCTCGACCTGACCGAGCAATCGTGGCCACTTTGTGCGTCGTAGACCCGGTCAGACGCCAGCCGTAACAATGGTTCTCGTGGGGCTCTAACGCCGAGACTTACACGAGGGGCCAGGGATAGGGTCGGTCGCTGCGGGGCTCCGGCAGACGTTTACGCTCCAGGAGCTTGCCGATCCGGGCGTTGAGCGCGGCTAGCTCGGGCGGTCGAAGGTGCTCCTCGACCGCTCGAGGCAGGCCCTCCTCTGCCAAACGGGCGAGGTCATGCAGGTCTTCCGCCTCGACCTTCTCCCCGGCGAAGTCCCATATGACCGTGCGAAGCTTCGGCTCGACGTGGAAGCACAAGCCGTGGTCGATGCCCCAGACGTGTCCGGCGTCGTCGACTAGGCAGTGACCGCCCTTGCGGTCGGCGTTGTTGGTGATCACGTCGAATGTCGCGATCCGCTTGAGAGCCCGGTGATAACGGGGCTCTTCCAGAAGGGTGAAATAGTGCTGCTCGAAGTCGGCGTCGATGAAACGCTGTAGCGCCCCCGGCCCGAGCGGTGCGTCCGCCCTCTCGATCGTCTCGGGCACGAAGTCCCAGCCGAGAGCCACCGACAGCTCATACGCGGCGATCTCCCGTCGGTAAAGGCCGCCAGGGAAGTCCCACAACGGGCGCTCGCCCGCCCCCGGCTTGTAGACCGCGGTAACCGGCCCCTCGGCGGACCCGTTGCCGGGAGCGACCGTCACCAGGAAGGTGGCATTGCTGCTCCAGGGCATTCGCCCCTGCACTTCGACCTCGCCGGCGCAGAGAGCGCTCAGGGAGCGGGGGACCGGTGGCCGTTGGTTCGGGGGCACGAGTGGCCTTCAGGGTCCATCGGGTTGCCGCACAACGGGCACGCCGGGCGGCCCGCCCTGACCAGGTCCCAGCCGCGGCGAACGAGCGCCGCGGCCTGCGCCCGAGTCAGGCCCAGTCGTCCCACTGCTTGATCTTCGGACGCGGACATGCCGGCGCCGGAGGATCCGAGTTCAGGGTCGAGCAGGGAGTCGCTGTCTTCTTCGGTGTCTTCTTCGGTCTCTTCTTCGTCGCCTGGCTCCTCGAGTGCGACCTCCTCGGCTACCACGACGATGCGGTCGGAGTCGTTTTCGTAGGCGAGCTGGATACTGCCGACCACCCACTCGGCTAGCACCGGTTCCACCAGATCGAGCTGGTCGTCCGCGATGGCCGGTTCCGGCGCGGGGAGATCGGACAGGATCTCGCCGATGAACTGGGAGAGGGCGGCGACTTGTTGCTTCTCGAGCTTCAAGGTGACGTGTTGGTCGCCCTGGCGGGCCTGAAGGTAGAAGGTCCGCCGGCCCGGTTCACCAACAGTCCCGACGGTCGCCCACTCCACCTCGGGTAGGTCGAACGAGCGGCTCACGAGCGTCCGCTCACGATGGCACCAGCTCGCCCAGCGAACCCGTCGAATTCACTGCCAGAACGGTTGGGCCGAGCGCCCCGTAGGCGATCGCCGTTACCGAGCACGGCGATATCACGATCCGCTGGAACAGATCCAGGTGGGTTCCCATCGCGTCAGCAACAGCGGCCTTAATTGGATCGGCGTGCGAGACCGCTACCACCGCCTCCCCGGGGTGCTTTGCCGAGATCCGGTGCAGAGCCTGGACAATCCTCGTCTGCATTTCCGAAAAAGACTCTCCGCCGGGAAACCTGAAACCGCTCGGATACCGCTGGACCGTCGACCATTCCGGCATCTTGGAAAGATCTTTCAACGACCCTCCGGTCCACTCTCCGAAGTCGCATTCGAGCAGGCCGCGTTCGGTGCGCACCGATGTCCCCAACGCGGACGCTATTTCGGCGGCGGTCTCGCGGGTACGCTCGAGCGGCGAGGCGTAGACGCCTGCGATCGGCGGCCGGCGAGAAACCTTGGCTTTCCGCGCTCGCCCTGTGGTCTTACCGTCTGGCTCTGGCGTCTTCCCGGCTGGCTCTGGCGTCTTCCCCGATCGTTTTGACGCTTTTCCGTCTCCCTCCGCTGCCGGCTGCATCCAGCTTTTCAGCCTTTCGCCGACCGATGCCGCTTGGGCCTTGCCAGCGTCCGACAGGTGCAAACCTGGCGCCCGGCCCGGCAGCACCGCGCCGGTGGTCGGGGTGGTGCCGTGCCTGACGAGGAACACCAACGTCGGAGGGGGAGGGGCGCCCATATCGTCCGGCCAACCTAGTGTCTCTCGGATGGGTGCCGGCCGTAGCGCGCTCGCCGAAATCGAACAGGAGATCGTGTCGTGCCGAGCGTGCCCTCGCCTGGTCGCTTGGCGCGAG
>CAZCCS010000368.1:0-3440 GCA_964497005.1 uncultured Acidimicrobiaceae bacterium
GGTTGGTCGAGGATGCGTTCGAGGGGACCACCATCTTCGCCCGGGGCAACGAGTTCACCATCGACGGTGACGATGCCGCGCTGGCGGCGCGCCTCGTCGACGAACTTCGTCTCCTCCTGGAGCAGGGACACGCGGTTGATCCTCAGGTTGTCCATCGCACGATCGACATGGTCCGCGCGGACGAGCGACCCTCCGAGGTGCTGACCCAGGAGGTGTTGCGTTCGGCTCGGGGACGCTCGGTGCGCCCGAAGACGAGCGGGCAGAAGCGATACGCCGATGCGATCCGGGAAAGCGTGGTCACTTTTGGCGTCGGGCCGGCAGGCACCGGAAAGAGCTATCTCGCGGTGGCTCTCGGAGTGCAGGCGTTGCAGGCCAAGGACGTCGACAGGATCATCCTCACCCGCCCGGCGGTCGAAGCCGGCGAGCGGCTCGGGTTCCTGCCGGGGGATCTCATGGCGAAGATCGACCCGTACCTGCGCCCCCTGTACGACGCGCTTTACGACATGCTCGGCACCGAAGGTGCGCGAAGGCTCCTGGACGCCGGGACGGTGGAGGTGGCGCCCCTGGCCTACATGCGCGGTCGGACGCTCAACAACAGCTTCATCATCCTCGACGAAGCACAGAACACGACTCCCGAACAGATGAAGATGTTCCTCACCCGCATCGGGTTCGGTTCAAAGGTCGTCGTCACTGGTGACGACACACAGGTCGATCTTCCCGGCGGTCGTTCCGGTCTTGTAGGTCTGGAAAAAGTTCTCACCGGAATCGAGGGCCTGTCCTGGGTGAGGCTCGGTCGGCGCGACGTCGTGCGTCACCGAATCGTGGCTGACATCGTCAATGCCTACGAAACCGCGGGCGCGGGCGACGCGGCGTCGGGTTGAGGGGGGCTGGGGGTGGCGGTAGTCGTTTTCGCGGCTGACGAGCAGTCGAGTCATCCAGTCGACACACTTCGATGGATCAGGCTTGCCGAGGCAGTGCTTGCAGAAGAAGGGGTTCGAGGAGATACAGAGGTGTCGCTCCTGTTCGTAGACGAGGATGCCATCGCCGACCTGAACTCGCGTTTTCTCGGCCGGGAAGGGCCCACCGACGTGCTCGCTTTCCCGATCGACGATGAGCCCGTGGAGAGCGGCCGCTCCCCCGACTCGGGCGGGAGCGGACCGGGATTCAGTTCGGAGCCCGAAGAAGCGCCGTCGTTGTTGGGCGACGTGGTGATCTGCCCGGCTGTTGCCGAACGCAACGCGCCCGACCACGCCGGCACCTACGACGACGAACTTGCACTACTCGTGGTCCACGGGCTGCTACATATCCTTGGCATGGATCACGAGGAGCCCGAGGAAGCGGAGGTGATGGAGTCCCGGGAGCGCGAGCTCCTCGCTCGACACCATCGAAGTCCCGAGGGCTCCTCGGAGGCCGCTGCGAGTAATCCGGCCTCCGGCGAAACGTTGCCGGAAGCCCCCTCCGAGGAACCGTCGAGTTGAGCGCCGGTGGCCCATCGGCCTTACCGGGAATCATCGTCGCGACGGCGGGCTCCAAGCATCACCTGAGCGGGCAGGACGTAATCCTTCTTGTGGTGGTGGTGTTGCTGATCATCGCCACTGGTTTCCTTGCGGCGGCCGAAACGGCCTTGACGAGGACGACCAGGGTCAAGGCGGTTACCCTCGTCGAGGAGAAACGTCGCGGCGCCGGCATGCTCCTGCGACTGGTCACGCATATCGACCGGGTGTTGCCGCTTGTGCTGTTCGCGGTGGAGCTGTGCACCCTCGTCGCTGCCACCTTGGTCGGAGTTGTCGCCACTCACGCTTTCGGTGGACTGGGCGTTGTGATCGCCACCGCGTTCGAAGTCGTGGTGATCTTCGTCTTCGCCGAGCTTGCCCCGAAGACGTGGGCGGTGCAGCACACCGAGCGCGCTGCACTCGCGGCGGCGCCGGTTGTCCGGCTACTGGTTGCGTTCAAGCCCCTCGGGTGGATCACCCGGGCTCTCATCGCTGTCACCAACCTCATTCTGCCGGGAAGGGGCATGAGGTCGGGGCCGTATATGTCCGACGAGATGCTCCGCGCCATGGCCGACGAAGCTGCCGAGGAGGAGGTGATCGAGCATGAGGAGCGCACGCTCATCCACTCGATCATCGACTTTGGCGACACGGTGGTCCGCGACGTGATGGTGCCCCGTCCCGACATGGTCGCGGTGGAGTCGTACGCGCGGATCAGCGATGTCATTGATGTAGTGGTCCCGTCCGGCTACAGCCGAATTCCCGTTTACAGCCAGGGCATCGACGACATCGTTGGCATCACTTATGTGAAGGACCTGATGCGAGCCGAGCGAGAGGGCCACGGTGACGCGGAAGCGTCGACGGTGATGCGGCCGGCGCAGTTCACGCCCGAAAGCAAGCGGGTGTCGGAACTGATGCGGGAGATGCAATCGAGCAAGTTCCACATGGCGATCGTCATTGACGAGTTCGGTGGCACCGCGGGCCTGGTGACACTCGAGGACCTGATCGAGGAGCTAGTCGGGGAGATAACCGACGAGTACGACCAGGAGGAGGCGCCGCCTGAGCGTCTCGCGGACGGCACGCTGGTGGTGAACGCTCGGATGCCGGTCAACGAGGTCAACGAGCTGCTCGAGGACGAGAACCGGGCTCTGCCCGAAGGTGAGGACTGGGACACGGTCGGAGGTCTGCTGTACAGCCTGCTCGGTCATGTGCCCACCGAAGGCGAATCGGCCGTGGTGGACGGGCACCGGCTGGTTGCCGAGAGAGTGCAGGGCCGGCGTATCGGGCGGGTACGGATCCTGGCGCAGCCGTCGGGGGCCGCCGCCAGCGGCGGCGAGGAATCAGGAGACGAACGCCGCGCACAGGGGCGGGAAGACGACGGGCAGAGGCAGCCTCGCAGCGAGAACGGGACCCGTTGAAGTCAGGCTTCGCGACGCTCGTCGGCCGCCCCAACGTGGGCAAGTCGACGCTCTTGAACACGGTCCTCGGCCAGAAGGTCTCGATCACCTCGCCGGTTGTTCAAACAACACGCAACCAGGTACGCGGGGTTCTGAACCGACCCGGAGTGCAGGTGGTCTTCGTTGACACGCCAGGCGTCCACAAGCCCCGGACACTGCTTGGCCGGCGGCTCAACGACACCGCGGCGGACGCTCTCCACGGCGTCGACCTCACCCTCTTCGTGGTGGACGCCACGTCGCCGATCGGCAGAGGGGACAGGTTCGTCGCATCGATGGTGCCTGCGCACTCGATCTGTGTGGTCAACAAGACCGACGCGGCGACACGGGCGCAAGTTCTCGACCAGATTTGCGCCGCCGGGGGCGGGGCGTGCGAGAACGAGAACCGCAAAGCAGTGCGACGCCTGTGCCGGTGCGAGATAGAGCACCCTGCGAGCAAAGGCGTTCTCGCGATGGTGAGTGGCGCTCGCCTCGTCGCCGAAGTTGTACTCGATGT
>CAZCCS010000369.1:0-3164 GCA_964497005.1 uncultured Acidimicrobiaceae bacterium
TTGGCGCGCGAGTACGGGGCGGCCGTCGTATGCACTTGCATCGACGAGGAGGGCCAGGCGCGGACAGCAGAGTGGAAGCTGCGGGCGGCGCAGGCGATCTACACGCTGGCGGTCGAACGCTACGGGCTGGCGCCCGAGGATCTGCTGTTCGACCCGCTGGTGCTGCCGATCAGCACCGGCATGGAGGAAAGTCGCCGCGACGGCATCGAGACCATCGAGGGAATCAGGCGGATCAAGTCCGAGCTTCCCGGCGCAGGCACCATCGTGGGGTTGTCGAACGTGAGCTTCGGGCTGTCGCCCGCGGCGCGCCACGCCCTCAACTCAGTGTTCCTGCACGAATGCCAGCAGGCCGGCCTCGACGCCGCGATCGTTCATGCCGCTCGGATCGTGCCGCTCAACAAGCTCGATCCGCGTGTGGTCGAGGTGTGCCTCGACCTCATATACGACCGACGCGACCAAGCCGGCGGGTACGACCCTCTGGCAGAGTTGCTTTCGTTGTTCGAAGGCGTCGCGTCGAGCGACCTGGCCAAAGAGGACCGCAGCGGCTGGCCGCTCGAGCGCCGGCTGGAGCAACGGATCGTCGACGGCGATCGCGAGGAGCTCGAAGCCGATCTCGACCAAGCGTTAGGCAGCGGATGGGCGGCGCTCGATGTGATCAACGGCCCGTTGCTGGGCGGCATGAAGATCGTCGGCGAACTGTTCGGCTCGGGGCAGATGCAGCTGCCGTTCGTGCTGCAATCGGCGGAAACGATGAAGACCGCGGTCGCCTATCTCGAGCCGCACATGGAGAAGACCGACTCCGGCGGCAAGGGCCGCATCGTCCTCGCGACGGTCAAGGGCGATGTGCACGACATCGGCAAGAACCTCGTCGACATCATCTTCACCAACAACGGCTACGAAGTGGTCAACCTCGGGATCAAGGTGCCGTTGTCTGAGATGCTCGAGCAAGCTGCGAAGGTCGGCGCCGATGTAATCGGAATGTCGGGTCTCCTCGTCAAGAGCACGCTCATCATGCGGGAGAACCTCCTGGAGATGAACGAACGCGGGCTGTCGGCCACGCCGGTGATCCTCGGCGGAGCGGCTCTCACCCGGACCTACGTGGAACGTGATCTTCGCTCCGAGTACCAAGGCCGTCTCTTTTACGGGAAGGACGCCTTCGAGGGGCTGCACACCATGGACCGTCTGATGGAGCTGAAACGTTCAGGCGAGGACGACCCTGATTTCGGCCGGGTCCCTGAGGGCCGTGAGGGAGCGCGCCCGCGGGCGGCCCGGGCGGCCGACGCGGCGGGGACGGACGGGGTCGAGCGGCCGAAACCTGATGACGTGCCACGGCGTTCGCCGTCTGTGGCGACCGACAACCCGGTGTTCGTCCCGCCTTTCGTCGGCTCCCGGATCGAGCGGGGGGTTCTTCTGGACGACATTGCCGCTTACCTGAACGAGACGGCCCTGTTCCGGGGTCAGTGGGGATACCGCCCGGACAAGTCGATCGGCGAGACCGACGCCGAGTTCAAGGACCGGGTGAGGGCGGTACTGCGCGAGCAACTGTCCGCGGCGCGCGCATCATCGGTGCTGCAGCCGGCGGTCGCGTACGGATGGTTCCCGGTCAACTCCGAGGGTGACGATCTCATCGTCTGGAAGGACGAGTCGCGGACGGCGGAGTGGCTGCGGTTTCGTTTTCCGAGGCAACCGTTCGACCCGTGGATGTCGATCGCCGATTTCTTCAGGTCCGCCGACACCGGGGAGGAGGACTACGGAGCCTTCCACGTCGTGACCATGGGCGAGAAGGTGTCGCAGGAGGCCGCCCGTCTTTTTTCCGAGAACCACTACCAGGACTACCTCCACCTGCATGGTCTGGGGGTCGAGATGACCGAAGCGCTCGCCGAGTACTGGCACCGGCGGATCCGTGAGGACTGGGGTTTCGCCAACGAGGACGGCCCGAGTCTCGGTGGCCTGTTCCGCCAGCAGTACCGGGGCGGTCGTTACTCGTGGGGGTACCCCGCCTGTCCGGACCTCGAGGACAACGCCAAGTGCGCCGAGCTCGTGGGCGCCGACCGCCTCGGTGTGACTGTGAGCGAGGAGACCTCGTGGCAGTTCCATCCCGAGCAGACCACCGGCGCCATCATCTGCCACCACCCGCAGGCCAAGTACTTCGTCGTCGACCGCGCCTGACCGCGGGCGGATCTAGCTGGATTCTGCTGCTAGGCCGCGCCGGCGTAGCGCCAGCTGCTCGAGACGGGAGAAGACCAACCCGTCCATCAACAAGCCGACCGCGAGGATGGCGAGCATGACGGCCAGCACGTCGGCCGCAAGGCTCTGGTCCTGATAGGCACCGAGAAGCTGGCCCAGCGAGGTAGTGCCCTTCGCGGTGACGATGAGCTCGCCGGCCATCAGCGAACGCCACGCGAAAGCCCACGCCTGTCGGGCCCCCGACAGGTAGCCGGGCAGCGCGGCGGGGAGCAAGACGTGCCGGTACATGGCCATGCCCTTGGCACCGAGCGCGTCGCCTGCGCGAACGAGGATGGGCGGTACCGAGTCGAGCGCGGACACCGTCCCCAAAACCACGGCGGGGATGGAGCCGGCGAGGGTGACGAAGAGGATCGCTTGCGACCTGACACCGAACAGCAGGATGGCGATCGGCACCCATGCCACCGAGGGCATGCTTTGCAGCCCGGTGGCAAGCGGCACGATCGCCTCGCGCAGGGCGCGAGCGCGCGAGGCGAACACGGCGATCGCGGTACCGACTAGCAGGGCAAGCGCGTAGTACTCGACCGCGCGCTGAAGGGTGGTGAGGAGCCCGCTGAAGAGCGCGTGGCGGTCGTCCCGTACGTGCCTGAAGACGGTTGCAGGGCCAGGCAGCAGGTAGGTCGGCTTCCATCCGCTCGAGACGATCAACTGCCACACCGCCAGGCCGAGAACCAGCGCGGCAAGCTTCGGCCACGCGGCGTGCCATGCCTTGCGCCATTTGGACGTTCCGCCGAAGCCCGGGAGGTCGAGCGCGTCGAGCCCGAGGATCTGCTCGTCGAGCCGAGACCCGGGCTCGACCGGTTCAACGACCGCCATGCCGGCTGACCTCCTCCCTGAGGCGGTCGGTTATCTCGGCTGCCTTTTCGGCGACCGGCGTCGACTCGATCAGCCGCAGTGCCGGCTTGACCCATGGCGCCTTC
>CAZCCS010000369.1:3174-3439 GCA_964497005.1 uncultured Acidimicrobiaceae bacterium
TCGGGATGGAGATGTCGAAGGTGGCAGCGACCCGGCCCGGGCGACTGGCAAGGAGCACCACCCGGTCTGCCAGGCGGACGGCCTCGCGGACGTTGTGGGTGACGAAGACGATCGTGACGCCGGTGTCCCGCCACACGCTCTCAATCTCTTCGTGAAGCACGTCCCGGGTCATCGCGTCGAGCGCGCCGAACGGTTCGTCCATCAGGAGGATCTTGCGTTCCTGGGCGAGTGCTCTCGCGAGGGCCACCCTTTGGCGCATCCCGCC
>CAZCCS010000370.1:0-3434 GCA_964497005.1 uncultured Acidimicrobiaceae bacterium
TGGTTCCTGCCCACCGCGGACGGCCCGGGCTACCTCGAGGGAACGTTCGAGAAGACGTTCCCGCTCGGGGCGCTCAAAGGCTCCTGAGGAGCCTCGTCGAGCGACGGGTAGGGCTGGCGCTGAACGTCCTCGACCAGTCGGTCCAGAAGCAGAGCGAGCGCAGCGACCTCGTCCGCCGGCCACCCTGACAGGGCGCGTCTCATGTGCCGCCAGATGACCTCTCGCATCCGGTCGAAGGTGTCCCTGCCGGCTTCGGTTGCCTCGACGATGGTCATTCGTCCGTCGTCCCTGTTGCGGCGCCGGTTGACCAGGCCGCCGTCCTCCAGCTGGCGGAGCAGCCGGGTCACGATGGCGGGGTCGAGGTCGAGCATCCCGGCCAGTTGCCCCGGCGACGTCGGCCCTGACTCGACCACCCGGCCCAACAGGCGATACGCCTGCTGGGAGATCGACACCCCGGCGGCGACAGCGAGCTGCTGGTGGAGGCGCCGGCTGCCTTCCAGTCGGAAGAGTGTCTGGATTGCGGCGGTGACGGCGTCGGTTTGGTCCCCGGTCACCCCGACAAGGCTACCGGGTAGTTGACCTCAGTCAAGGATCGGGAGTACTCGAGGACAGCAGAGACGGAACCGTCCTCCAAGAGGATGTTGCCTGGATGGAGGTCACCGTGTACCCAAGTCGCGGCTTCCGGATAGGGCGGGGCTTTCAAGGCCTCATCCCATGACCACCGCCACGGGTACCTCGCCGAAGGGGACCCGGACCGTACCGGGGCAGGAACCCTGATAGGGAGATGGGGGGCGAGGACCCGCTACGACGGAAACCTCACAAACATTGGCTCCGCGGCGTCATGGCAAATTTGGCACCGGCCGCCCCGTTCGGCGGGCGATCCAGTGATCCTTCACCTCGTTTTAGCTAGCCACACATCGAATCCTCTGAGACGGGGTCCCGGAGGCGGTCATGTTGGGATGTGGTAGCGGAGGTGTACAACGCCGTTGTCGAATCGGTGCTCGTCGAGGAGCTCGAGGTTGGTGCGGATGCCCGCGGGCAGGGCCGGTTTGCCGCCGCCGACGATGATGGGCCAGACGAACAATTGGCATTCGTCGACCAGGCCTGCTGCCATGGCCTGGCCGGCCAGATTGGCCCCGCCGATGGTGAGGTCGCTGGTGGCTGTGGCCTTCAGAGCGTGGACGGCGTCGGGATCGAAGTCGCGTTCGAGACGGGTGTGGGCCGTCGACACGGCGGTCAGTGTCGTGGAGTAGACGACCTTGTGCGCGGCCTGCCAGGCGCCCGCGAAGTCGACATTGAGGTCGGACAGGTCGGCGAGGGCGGGGTTGGTTTCCCAGACGGACATCGACTCGTAGAGGCGCCGTCCGTAGAGGAACGTGCCAAAGGATCTCAGCAGGGCTGTCGTGGCTACAAACACGTCGTCGTCCGGCGGAGCCCAGTCGAAGGCGCCGTGTTCGTCCTCGATGTAGCCGTCGAGGGATGCGTTTGTGAGGTAGACGAGCTTGGCCACGGCGCTACACCTCGATGTCGGCCGTGGCGGCCTGGAGGTGGAGCAAGGTGGCGTCGAGCTTCTCGAAGGCCTCGCGCCAGCCCTGGTTGCTTGGCCTGGCCAGGTGGGCGGGAAGCCATTGGCGGATCTCGAGTCGGGTCCGTCCGTCGGGCTCGTCGTGGAACTCGATCCGGAACCTCGTCTCGAATGGCTTGAAGCCCTCCGGCAGCCGGCCGGAGACGTGCATGACGCCTTCGAGGAGCTCGCCGTCGGCAACATCAGTCAGGTCGATGTAGACGTGGACGCGGAGGTCGGGTTCGGCGGCGGCGACCTCGGTCCACCGTTGGAAGCCACCGGGGCGCACGTCGAAGTCGATCTCGTCCCGTGGCAGTGAGTTGCCGCTCGGGCCCCACCATGTTGCCAGGTGGTCCGGATCGGTGAACGCCCGGAAGACCAACGCCCGCGGGGCGTCGAACACGCGCGAGACGGCGAGCTGTGGCGTTTCGGTGTTCATCAATGCTCCTTCTCGTCGGTGCGCTCGGCGGCCTGGACCGCCGCGAGGTGGGCGTCGAGGCGGTCGAGGGACGAGTCCCAGAAGCGCCCGAATCGATCGATCCAGTCGGCTGCCTCACGAAGCGGGGCGGTCTCGAGGTGGCTGGCACGCCATTTGCCCGATCGCGTTCGCGAGATGAGGGCGGCGTGCTCGAGCACCTTCAGGTGTCGCGACACGGCCGGCATCGACATCGGGAGGGGAGCGCTGAGCTCGGTGACCGTTGCGTCGCGCTCCGCCAGCTCGTCGAGGATCGCCCTACGGGTGGGGTCGGCGAGCGCCGAGAACACCACGCTCAGTTGATCAGTACCTGCCACCGCAACCCTCACTTAACGAACTCGTTAAACATACCTGGCGCCCACCCAAGGGTCAAGCGAAAGCGCCGACGAGTCGCCGGTGAGCCTGGACAAAGCACCAGGTTCGCCAAGCACGAGCAGCGGGCTGGACCTGGGCCCAGATAGCAACCGCAGGCTGTGCATCAACGCCACGCAGCCCGAATCGCCACCGCTTAGTTCCCAGAGCACTGAATCACCCGTCCCATTGACCCGGCGATGTGGGGCACCGTCGAGTCGCAGCGGGCTGACCTCCAATCTCCTCGCAGACTCGTGCCATCTGTCGTAGGGCCCACTACGCCGCGAAATCCAAGCTCAAGGTCCTCGTCGGCTGCCAGACCGACGAGCCGAACCGCGCGATCGGCGACGACGGCGACTCCAGGCACCACGGAGAGTTGGCGGCCGAGCTGATGGCGCGAGTCCGGCTCGACGTTCGGTTTCGCGCCTTTTGTACCGCTCATCAATTTGCCTTGATAACAGGAGCCAAGACGCGTACACCACGCGCGACTCGTTGACCAGGGAAATAGCCCCTGTCACTGTCGGCGATAGCGGCAGCGGTCGGGAAGAGCGGCAGCCAACGTTGCTCGTTTTCGACGAGTTCGGCGCCCATCAGGCGTCGCGGGAGCCAGCAACAGGTCGGATCCCAGGCGCCACAGGGAATTGTCGAAGCCGAAGCCGACTTCGTGCAGAATGAGTCCGGCGAGGTCCGGATGCTGTTGCTCGAGCAGATCGCGGACGAGCGGCTCGTCGATGTCGACTTCGGCGGCGGGCCAGCTCACGGGATGAACCTACATGCGGGTTGGATCAGCTCCGCTTCCACCAGCAAGAGGGACATGGTTCTAAGGAGCGCAGGTAAGCAGGGCGTCATGGTCGAAATAGCCGCTGTGGGTAGGGTGGTGCAGTGAGCGGTGGTC
The DNA here is from genome assembly GCA_964497005.1 of uncultured Acidimicrobiaceae bacterium. Taxonomy (GTDB): domain Bacteria; phylum Actinomycetota; class Acidimicrobiia; order Acidimicrobiales; family Palsa-688; genus DASUWA01. The sequence continues at coordinate 3,286 of CAZCCS010000370.1, forward strand.
TCGGATCAGCGGCTCCGGAGTCGCACCTAGTGCAACGGTCTATTGCCATAAATACAGAGAGTGACGCTGCGGTTCTTTTGGCGGCGAGTCGGGAGCTCGTGGCCGAGGCAAGGAGAATTCTCGCCCAAACTCCCACGCCGCCCTCCGAA
>CAZCCS010000371.1:0-3394 GCA_964497005.1 uncultured Acidimicrobiaceae bacterium
CTCGTCCTGACGGCGGGAGCACCCCTTTCCCTGGGCTCGGCAACGACCAGACCTCCATCAAGCGGGTCGCAACCAGGCCAGAGCCCGGTCTCCCCGGCAACAGGAACCGGCCGCCCGTCGTCTGCCGGATCCGGACTCGGCGCACCCCCGCGGAGCCGGGCACTCGCCAACGGCTCTAACGGCTCCCCCGGTAAGGGGAGGGACGTCCCGATGGCCCGGCGGGGGCAACTCGTCGCCCTCCACGGCTCGGGCTTCACGCCCCGGGCGAGCGTCACCCTCACGTTCCACTCGACGCCTGTGACGGTCGGCAGAACCCAGGCGGACCAGCGCGGGGACTTCACCGTCGTGGTGCCCATCCCGACCAAGGCGTCACGCGGCACGCACCATTTCGAAGCCTCAGGGCTGACCCCCTCCGGTCCCGCGTCTGTTGTGATCGCCACCATCGACGTGGTCGTGCCGGGTTCAGCATCGCGGCCATCGGTCACCACCACCGGGGCTCTGCTCGGCGTCGCGCTGTTGTTGCCGCTCGGGGCGTGGCTGCTCCTATCGACCAGGGGAAGGCTGAGCCGCAACACCGGCTGAAAAGCTCGGGCTTGCTGGTCATCATGCCCGATTAACTCGCAAATACCAGAGCAGCTCTGGTTCCAAGTCGTATTTGCGAGCTAGCCTCCTCCGGTGCCTTCGTTCACCGTCGGTCAAGCTGCTGAACTCCTCGGTGTCAGCCCCGATACCGTCCGCCGCTGGGTCGACAGCGGGGAGCTGCCGGCGGTGCGCACTCCTGGTGGCCGTCGCCGGTTGGACGGTCGGGCCCTGGCACGCTTCTCCGCCAAGCGGGCCGGCGCCGCGTCGGATCCCCCGGTGCTCGAGTCCGCCCGCAACCACTTTCCGGGTCTGGTCACCAAGGTCACCAAGGACAAGGTCATGGCCCAGGTGGAGATGCTCGCCGGACCGTTCCGGGTCGTCTCTTTGATGAGCAGGGAAGCTGCGGACGAGCTCAAGCTCGCCCCGGGGACCATGGCGGTCGCGTCGGTCAAGTCGACCAACGTCGTCATCGAGCTGCCCCCCAACTGAAAGGACCGATCCGTGAACAAGCGCCTCCTGTCCGCCGCGATCGCGACCCTCGGCGCGATCAGCGTCGCAGCCTCCGGGTGTTCCTCGAGCACGTCGAAGCCCGCCAGCTCCGGTCGTGCCCTGAGCGGATCAATCACCGTGTTCGGCGCGGCGTCGTTGACCGGCGCGTTCAACACCGCGAAAGCCTCGCTCAGCGCGTCGAACCCGGGTCTGCACCTCACCTACGAGTTCGCCGGGTCGAACACCCTCGTCACCCAGATCGAACAAGGGGCTCCAGCTGACGTTTTCGCGTCTGCGGATGCTGCCAACATGCAAAAGCTGGTCGCCGCCGGTCTGGTCGACCCCCCGGTCACCTTCGCGAGGAACCAGCTGGAGATCGCAGTAGCCCCCGGGAATCCGAAGCACGTCACCGGTCTCGCAGACCTGTCGAAGCCGGGCCTGCGTCTCGTCCTAGAGGCTCCCGGTGTTCCCGCGGGCGACTACGCCCGTCAAGCGTTGAACCGGCTTCACCTGTCGGTTTCGCCCGTGTCGCTGGAGACGGACGTGAAGTCGGCCATCGCGAAAGTGTCCTCGGGGGAAGCCGACGCGACGGTCGTATACGTGACCGACGTGAAAGCGGCGGGTCCAACGGTGTCCGGGGTGAAGATCCCGGATGCCGTCCAACCGGTCATCACCTACCCGATCGCGGTGGTGAAGGCGACCAGGAACGCCGACGCCAGCCAAGCGTTCGTCGATTCGGCCGTCTCGGGAGATGTGCAACGAGCGTTGGAGGCTGCCGGTTTCCTCCCGCCCCGCTAGCCAAGCGCGGTTGCGCCGCGGCTTCGGAGTCGGCCTGCTGGCCGTATTCGCCTTCGCGCTCGTCCTTCTTCCGGTCATCGGGCTTCTTCAACGGACGCCATGGTCGTCGCTACTCAACGACCTGAGCGCGCACGACGCGCTGGCCGCGCTGCGGTTGTCGGTGGAGACTTCGCTCGGGGCTCTCGCCTTCTCGGTCGTCTGCGGGGTGCCTCTCGCCTGGGTCCTCGCGAGATGGGACTTCCCGGGTCGCAGTTTGGTGCGCGCGGTCGTGACCCTTCCGATGGTGCTGCCTCCCGTCGTCGGGGGTATCGCCTTGCTGTACGCGTTCGGCCGGCGCGGCTTCGCCGGCACGGTCCTGTTCGATCTGACCGGGTGGCGGTTCGTCTTCAACACCAGCGGAGCGATCGCGGCGGAAGCGTTCGTCGCCATGCCCTTCCTCATCGTCACCGCCGAGGCGGCTTTCCGTTCGATGGACCGACGCCCCGAGGAGGCGGCCGCGACGCTCGGGGCGAGCCCCGGCTACCGGTTCCGCCGGGTGACCCTCCCGGCGGTCGCGCCTGCGCTGGCGGCGGGCTCCGCCCTGACCTGGGCGAGAGCGCTCGGCGAGTTCGGGGCCACCATCACCTTCGCCGGCAACTTCCCCGGCACCACCCAGACGACCCCCCTCCTCGTGTACCTCGACATCGAGTCGGGCCATCAAGCCACTGCACTGGCCGTGTCGGTCGTCCTGCTGGCGCTGTCCCTGGCCGTCCTGGTCGGGTTGAGACACAGGTGGCTCGGCAGCCCGTGAATCCAGGCGTGACGCTCGAAGCCGACATCCGGGTCACCCTCGGAACCCTCAACCTCGACGTCGGCTTGAGCATCGCGGACGAGACGGTCGTGGCCGTGGTTGGGCCGAACGCCGCCGGAAAAACGACCCTGGTGCGGGCACTGGCCGGCCTTGTGCCCCTGCGAGAGGGGCGGGTGGTCGTCGGTGGGCGCGTCGTCGAGGACACGGCCGGCGGCGTCCGCCTACCGCCCGAGGAGCGCAGCATCGGGGTGGTGTTCCAGGACCACCGGCTCTTCGCCAACCTCGACTCGGTGGAGAACGTCGCCTTCGGCCTGCGGGCCACCGGCGTTGCAAAAGGCGAAGCCCGGGTTCGGGCAGCGGAGTGGCTTACGAGGGTCGGCCTGCCGGATGTCGGGCGTTCGAAGCCGCGCGCTTTGTCGGGTGGTCAGGCCCAGCGGGTGGCGCTGGCGCGGGCGCTGGTGACCGAGCCATCGGTGCTGCTGCTGGACGAACCGCTGGCAGCGGTCGACTCGGCGGCGAGAGCCGATCTTCGCCATCTCCTCCGGGAGGAACTGGCGCGCTATCCGGGCGCACGCCTGATCGTCACTCACGACCCCGTCGAGGCGGCATCTCTCGCTCAGTACCTCGTCGTCCTGGAGGACGGGAAGATCACCCAGCAGGGACCGCTGGTCGAGGTGACCGCCCGGCCTCGATCGGCATGGGTGGCGACGATGGTCGGACTGAACCTGCTCGCCG
>CAZCCS010000372.1:0-3376 GCA_964497005.1 uncultured Acidimicrobiaceae bacterium
TGTCCGCCGCGTCGAGCATGCGTCGGGCGGTGGCGAGGTCGTTGCACATCGGCTTCTGCAGATTGACGTGCCATCCGCGGCTCAACAGCTCGACCACGCCATCGGCGTGCAGAGGCACAGGCAATAACGCCTCCACGGCATCAACCTGCAGCCCGCTCGCAGCGAGCTCCGAGGTGGACGCGAAGGTTCTGGCATCCGGCCAGTCGGCCTGACGTTGCACCCGACGCTCCTCGCTCGGATCGACCAGCGCGACCACCTCTACATCCGGATTGTCGATGTAGGCACGGACGTTGAGGTCGTATATACGTCCGAGTCCTATGAACGCGGCGCGTACCGGACGCTCATACGGCTGGAATGTCATGGTGCTGCAGAACCGGGCGGGGCGAGCTGTTCCATGAACTCGAGGCGGATGCCGCCCGGCGCCGCGACGAACGCGACACGGCGCTTCCCGAAAGCGCCCTCGACAACATCCGGTCCCCAAATGACCTCGTGGCCTTCGAGTTCCGCGTCGAGGTCGTCGGTGAACAACGCCGGATGGAGGAAACCTTCGTGAGGAAGTTCGACACGGTCTTCGTAGAGCGCACGGGTGAACAGAGTGATCTTCACGGGACCTAACCGCACGTCGGCCCGCTCGCCGTTGTTCCAAGTCATGCGATCAACCACCTCGGCCCCTGCACTGCGGTAGAAGGCGCAAGCCGCGTCGAGGTCTGCCACCTTGACGGCCAGGTTCTCCAGCCCAACTACGGCCACCTGTTTCTCCCCTCCAGATCAGACTTCGACGACCGTACAGGCGCTGGCCCGTCCACGGCAACGCCGTGACCCTGGCACTACCGTGACCGCGTGGCTCGCGATGCGTTGATCTACGTGACCCAAGTTGCGCCCTATCGCGACGGTCCGGCGGGAGTGCATGGCGTGCTGGACCAGTCGGCGACTGCCATGGCCGAACTGGCGGGTGCCGCCGACCTCACGTACCGCCACATACAGGACGTCCGTGGTCTGGCTGCCGACGAGCTGAAAAGTGCACGAATGGTGGCTCTCTTCACCATCGGAGAGACCCCCTGGGACGACGTTCAGCGCGCGGCCCTGCTGGACGGGCTCCGATCCGGTCGCACCGGCGTGATGGCCATCCACGCGGCGACCGATAGCTGCTACGGCTGGGACGACTACGGACTGCTCGTTGGAGCCCGGTTCAACGGGCACCCGTGGACCCAGGAGTTCACCCTTGATGTGTGCGACCCGGAGCATCCCGCCGTTGCCCACTTGGGGCCGACGTGGGCATGGCATGACGAGGTGTACCAGTTTCGGGATCTGAGGCCCGACGCCCGAGTGCTCCTGCAACTCGACGACTCTCAACTGGATCTGAGCCGGCCCGGCGTGGTGCGGCAGCCCTTCGGGTTTCCCATCTCGTGGTGTTTCGAGGAAGAAGAAGGCCGGGTGTTCTCCACCGCCCTCGGACACTTTCCGGCCGCGTGGGAGAGCGTGGCCTTCCTGCGCCACGTTCAGGGCGGCCTTTCCTGGGTGCTGGACCGGGCAGCCTAAAGCGGCGGCGAGTTCCTCAGCGCGACGGTCAGCTCGATCTCCACGGCGCCACCACGGGGGAGGGCGGCGACACCGACGGCTGAGCGGGTATGGCGGCCCGCTTCGCCGAAGATCTCGAACAGCACCGCGCTCGCTCCATCAATGACCGACGGTTGCATCTCGAATCCCGGAACGCAGGCCACGTAACCCGTTACCGTCAAGATTCGCTCGATCCGATCAAGGCTGCCCAGCGACTGGCGCAGTACGGCGAGGGCATTGAGGGCGCACACTCTGGCCGCGGCCGCGCCCTCCTCGACGCTGACATCCACGCCCAATGTACCGACGCAGGTGAGGACTCCGTCGATGCGGGGTAATTGCCCTGAAGTACGTGCGGTGCCGCCGTGGATCACGACCGCATCCAGAGGGTCATGCGGTGGATGGGGTCCGGGCAGTGTCAGCCCCAATTCTGCCACTCGGGCGTCAAACCGGTGCACGGTGCATACTACGTCGATGCCCATTACCCATAGGGTCCTTGCCGAGCCGCTTAGCGAAGCGGCCTTTGCACCATTTGGTCAAGTGCTCGCCGTCGGTGACGCAGTGATGGAGCTGCGGGACGGAGAGGTCTTTCACCTCAACGTGCTCCACTACGACCGGCAACCACTCCGATGCGATCATTTGAATCGACATCACAAGGCGACCCAGGCGCTCGTCGCACTCGCGGGCAAACCGACACTTCTGGTCGTGGCCCCGGCTGCTTATGACTTTTCTACCGACGACCACCTTCGGCACGTGAAGGCGTTCGCCTGCGATGGGAGCACAGGGGTCAACCTGTCGCTCGGGACGTGGCACTGGGGACCGTATCCGATCACCGACTACGTCGATCTCGTCAATGTCCAGGGCAAGGGTTTTGCAAATGACAACGAGATCGCATACTTGGAGCGGGACCTGGGCGTCATCGTCGAGGTCGTGCTCTAAGTGCCGGCCTACTTCACCGATGACGAGTTCCGCGTTATGGAGGCTGTTTGCGCGCGGCTGATCCCCACCGATGACGATCCAGGGGCAACCGAAGCGGGCGTTGTTCACTACATCGATGGTCTACTCGGGGCGTTCACCTTCGATCCGCCCCGCGTTTGGGCGGGCGGGGCCTTCTCAGGGCGGTTCGGCGGATCCCCGGGATTCGCGACGTTCCACCGGCTCGCGCCACTCGACGAGCTGGCGTGGCGCATACGGATCGAGGGCTCGCGCGGAATCCCCGAGCGGGAATGGAACGGCCCCGTCGAAGGTCTCCAGGAGCGCTACGCCACCGGCCTGGAACTACTCGGAGCCGACTTCGCCGAAGTCGATGCGGAGGAACAGGACCGGCGTCTCCGTCAGCATCAGGAGTTCACAGAGCTCGTGTACGAGCACGCGTGCGAGGGAATGTACGGGCCGCCCGAGTACGGCGGAAATCGCAAGTGCGTGGGGTGGTCCTACATCGGTTACGCGGGAGACGTCCAGCCTCGCGGTTACACCGACGAAGAGGTGAGCGAACCGTGACGGATCGTGACTTCGATGCCGTCATCATCGGATCTGGACCGGGGGGCTCAACCGCCGCCGATGTTCTTACCGCTGCCGGGTGGTCGGTGGTGATCTTCGAGAAGGGGCGCAACCACTTGATCGACGCCGCCGATCCCAGCCGGCTGGCGACCGACTTCTCGAACGACGAGATCAAATTCATGACCCGGCACTTCCTCGGCCCTGACCCGTTGTTGGAGCCACGCACGTTCCGCACAAGCGCGGACGACGGTGAGCGGGTCTACACCGGGGAGGTCAACACCGTGCCCTCCACGGTCGGTGGTGGAGGGACCCACGCCGATGG
>CAZCCS010000373.1:0-3373 GCA_964497005.1 uncultured Acidimicrobiaceae bacterium
GGGGCACGGGGCGGCAGAGGGGTCGAAGAACGGGCGGGCCGGGCGGGCCGGCGAGGCTGGGGCGAGCGGGCGGCCCGGTGGCCGCAACCCGGGAGTAGCGCGCAAACGTAACGCGGGTTTTCCGGAGGGTGCCTCCAGTGTTACGAAAGCGCGCTCATAGCGCGATTTCGTAACGCGATCGCGCCGCCGCGAAATTCGATTGTTACGAAAGTGCATGCGTCGCCGGCGCTGGACCCCCGAGCGCATGCGTCGCCGGCCCGGACGCCCGAGCGCATGCGTCGCCGGCCCGGAAGCCCGAGCGCATGCGTCGCCGGCGCTGGCCCCCCGAGCGCCGCGTCGCCGGCGCTGCTAGAACACACGCATGGGCGCACCCCCGGGCAGCGAGACGGAATCCACCCTGAGCCTCGATCTCCTCGACGGCGACTTCTACGTCAACAATCCGTACCCGACCTATGCCTGGCTGCGCGAGAACGCCCCCTTCTACTGGGACCCGATCAACGAGCTGTGGGGAGTGTCGCGCTACGACGACATCGTCGAGATCGAGACCCGCAAGGACGTGTTCATCAGCTCGGATCAACTGAAAGGCGGCTACCGCCCGAACATGCCCGCCGACCCGGCGATCATCGGTCTCGACGACCCGCTCCATCAAAAGCGTCGCAACCTCGTTGCCAGGCGTTTCACGCCCAAGGCGGTGTCGGGCAGGGAAGAACATGTCCGCCACACGGTCAAGGCGCTTCTCGACGCGGTCGAAGCGAAAGGCGGCGACGCGGAGATCGTCAACGAACTGGCGGCGCCGCTGCCGGCGATGACGATCGCGTGGCTGCTCGGTTTTCCCGAGGCGAGATGGCCGGAACTGGCGGCGTGGTCGGAGCGGACGATCATGCTGGGCGGAGGTCCCCGCTACCGCAACGACGACGGGTACGCGGCGGTCGAGGAGTTCGGAACCGCCGCCTACGGCCTTTACACGGAGCGCTCCGGGTGCCCGGCCGACGACGTGATGTCCATATGGACCCAGGCGGAGATCGACGGCCAGCCGCTGGACATCGAGACGGTCATCGCCGACTGCCTGCTCTTGCTGGATGGTGGTGCGGAGACAACGAGGACCGTCATTGCAAGGACCCTCCTCCACCTGATCGACCACCCGGACCAATGGGAGAAGCTCCGCGCCGGCGCCGACCTCACCGTCGCCACTGAGGAGTTCATCCGCTTCGTGACCCCGATCCACAACATGTGCCGGGTCGCCGCCACCGACACGGAGGTGTCCGGTCACCCGGTCGGCAAGGGCCAACAGCTGGTGATGATGTACTCGGCAGCCAACCGCGACGAGGCTCACTTCGTCGACCCCGAACGCCTCGACGTGACCCGCAACCCGAACCGGCACCTATCGTTCGGGTTCGGCACCCACTTCTGCCTCGGGGCTGCCCTGGCCCGGATGGAGATCCGGTTGTTCTTCGAGGAACTGGTCAAGCGGGTGAACGGCTTCCGGCTGGCGCCCGGGACGAAACCAGTGGACATGCCCAACGCTTTCGTCTTCGGTCTCAAAGAGGCCCATCTAGAGTTCACGTTCGATTAGGGAGGGAGGACGAAGCATGGAAGGGCTGATGCAGGCCACCCCGCTCACGCTGGAGATGATCTTCCGGCGGGCAGAGACGCTGTGGTCGACCAAGACCCTGGGCACCGCCGGCAAAGGCCGCGTCGAACGGATCGACTACGGCACCTGGTCCGATCGAACGCGACGGCTTGGCGGAGTCCTCGAGGATCTGGGCATCAGCCCAGACGGTCGGGTGGCGACGTTCGCATGGAACAGCACCCGGCATCTGGAGCTGTACTTCGCCGCTCCATGCAGCGGGCGGGTGTTGCACACGTTGAACATCCGGTTGTTCACCGACCAGCTCGTGTACATCGCCAACCATGCGGAGGACGAGGTTGTCTTCGCGGACCGCAGCCTGCTGCCGATCCTTTGGCCGCTTGTCGAGGAGTTCAAGTCCGTGCGACACGTGGTGGTCATGGACGATACCGGCGACGGCGGCCCGGCGATTCCCGATGACGCGCGCATCTCGGACTACGAAGCGTTGCTCGCTGCCGCCCGACCGCATCCTTTTTCCGTGGTAAGCGACGAGGACACCGCCGCCTCCATGTGTTACACCAGCGGCACCACAGGGGACCCGAAGGGCGTGGTGTACTCCCACCGTTCGGTCGTGCTGCACTCCATGGCGGCCATGATGGTCGACGGTGTCGGCATAACCGAGTCCGACGTGATCCTCCCGGTCGTCCCGATGTTCCATGCCAACGCGTGGGGGCTCTGCCAGGCCGGCGTGATGGCAGGTTCGGAGATGGTGTTTCCCGGAGCCGACCTCTCCCCCGAATCGATCGCCGGCATCATCACCGGGGAAGGGATCACCGTCGCTGCAGGAGTGCCCACCATATGGATGGGCGCCAGGCCGCTGCTTGCCGGCAAGACCCACCGCCTGCGCACCATCCTTTGTGGCGGCTCGGCAGTCCCGAAGGCGCTTTCGGAGGCGTACCGCACCGAAATCGGCGTGCCCATCCTGCAGGCGTGGGGCATGACCGAGACCAGCCCACTCGCCAGCGTCGCCCGGATCCGAAGCGACCGGGCGGCGTCGTCTACAGAAGAAGAACTGGCCGACCTCCGGGCAACACAGGGCATCCCGGTGCCCGGAGTCGAGCTTCGCATCGCGGACCCGTCGACGAACGAGGTTCTGCCTTGGGACGACCAGACTTCAGGTGAAGTGCAGGTGCGAGGCCCGTGGATCGCGCGCGAGTACTACAACGACCCTCGAGGCGCATAGTCTTTCACCGAAGATGGCTGGCTTCGCACAGGCGACGTTGCGGCGGTGAGCCCCGATGGATACGTCCGGCTGGTCGACCGGACGAAGGATCTGATCAAGTCAGGCGGCGAGTGGATCTCGTCGGTGGAGTTGGAGAACCATCTGATGGCCCATCCGGGGATCGCCGAGGCGGCGGTCATCGCAGTTTCCAGCGAACGGTGGATGGAGCGCCCGATGGCTTGCGTCGTGCTCAAACCGGGCGAGAGCCTGAGTAAAGAAGAAGTGATCGAGTGGCTGGAACCGCGGGTGGCCAAGTGGTGGCTGCCCGACGAGGTGGAGTTCATCGAGGAGGTGCCGAAAACGTCGGTGGGGAAGTTTTCGAAGAAGGATCTGCGCGAACGCTTCAACGATCGGGCGGTGCCGTAGCCGTGGATCTTCTCGCTATGTACGCGTCTACCCAGCCGGACAAGCTGGCGGTCATAGACGACCGACCGGGGCAGCCCGTGGTGTCTTGGACCTTCGCCGAACTCGACCGCAAGGCCAATCAGCTCGCTCATCATCTACTGCACGTCGGGGCCGGTCGG
>CAZCCS010000374.1:0-3373 GCA_964497005.1 uncultured Acidimicrobiaceae bacterium
GCCGCCCCCTTCAGCAGCTTGGCGAGCTCCTCGATCATCTTGTAACCCTCGGCCTGGCCGAGACCCCGGCCACCGGACACCACCACCGCGGCTTCGTCCAGCTTCGGTCCCTCGCTCTCCTCGACGTGGGAGCCGAGGATCTTGGCGGAGCCGGTTGCCCCGAGGTCGGGGACGTCCCAGTTGTCGACCGCGGCGGCACCGCCACCGCCGGGTTCGGCTACGAACGACTTCGCCCGGATCACATAGAGGCCGGGGGTTCCGCCGGTGAACTTCGCGTTGAGGATCTCGGTCCCCCCGAAGATCGCGTGCTCGCTCACCAACCCGCCGTCCTTGGCCTCCAAACCGACCACGTTGGTCAAAACCGGCCGGTCGAGGCGGGCGGAAAGCCGTCCGGCGATGTCGCGCCCGTCGTAGGTCTGCGGAACGAAGATGGCGTCGGGAGCGTCGCCGCCCGCGACCTTGGCGGCTATCGCAGCGGCGACCGCTGGTCCGGCCAGCCCGCCACCCAGGTCGCCGGTGGTGTGCAGGGCGGTCGCACCGTGCGACCCCACCGCGTCGGCCATACCAGCCGCATCGCCCCACGTGATGCCCTCCACCGTCGACGCGAGCTCCCGCGCCTTGGTGAGCAACTCGAGAGAGACGGGGGCAGCCCCGTCACCGGAGCGCGCGACCACAACCCAGATCTTGTTCAATGCCATTTCTTCCGTCGCCCTCTCTACCTATATGACTTTCAGCTGCTCGAGGTACGCGACGATCCGCTCGTGAGCGTCGCCCTCGTCGACCACGATCTCGCCGGCCTTGCGGGCCTCGGCGGGGGCCACTGCAACGACCTCCTGGCCTGCGCCGGGGTTTCCGACCGAGCCCGCATCCACACCGATGTCGGACACCTTCAGTTCCTCGACCGGCTTTCCTTTGGCCGCCATGATGCCCTTGAACGAGGGGTAGCGAGGTTCGACGACCCCGGCGGTGACCGTGACTACAGCCGGTAGCCCCACCTCGACCTCGTCGTATCCCGCCTCAGTCTGACGCTCGACGCTGATCTTGCCGTCGGAGACGCTGACCTTTTTCGCGAAGGTGACCGCCGGCAGGCCGAGGATCTCGGCGACCTGCACCGGAAGCGTCCCGGTGTAGCCGTCGGTCGACTCGGTGGCCGCGATGATCAGATCCGGCTCGGCCCGCTTGATAGCGGCGGCAAGTACCTTGGCGGTCCCGAGAGCATCGGAGCCTGCCAGCGCGGGGTCGCTGACGAGGATCGCCTTGGCTGCGCCCATCGCCAGCGCCGTGCGCAACCCGCTGGTCTCGCTGTTGGGCGCCATCGACACCAGGGTGACCTCGCCACCACCGGCCTGCTCCGCCAGCCGGAGACCCATCTCTACGCCGTAGGAATCGGAATCATCCATGATGAGCTTGCCCTCGCGGACCAGGTTGTGGGTCTGAGGATCGAGCCTCCCTGGGGATGCCGGGTCTGGAATCTGCTTGACGCAGACGACAACGTTCATTCCTTCATTGTTCTCCACGGTCTCATTGCGGAACAAACCGAACTCGGCCCGGGGCGCTGACCCGGGGCTCCTAGAAGGCTGCTACCGTGCCAGGGTCGTGAGCCAGCCCGACGAGGTGCGACTCCTAGTACCCGCATTCCCCGAATTCCTGCGATTGGCGCGGGTCACGGCGGCTGGGCTCGCCGGCCGGCTCGGCTTCTCCTACGACGAGGTGGAGGACCTCCGTCTCGCCATCGACGAACTGTGCTTCGGTCTCACCGGTCCGACGGGACGCCGTGGCACGGTCGAGCTCAAATACCTGATGCTGGACGACGGGCTGGAAGTCGAAGGCGAAGGTCGCTTCGTCGACGACATCACACCCGTCGGTCTGACCGATCTGTCCCGGGTCATCCTCGGCGCCCTTGTCGACGAGCACGAACTCGGTCCCGGCCCGCCGGCACCGCATTTTCGACTCGTCAAGCGCCGCCGGACCGACCCGGCACACGCAGTTGACTGACCGGGACGCCCTCCGCGAGACGTTCGCCGAGTACGCGCGAACCGGCGACGTTGTCCTTCGCGACCAGCTGGTTGCGGCGCACATGGGCTTGGCGTCCTACCTGGCGCGCCGCTTCGCGAACCGGGGGCAACCTCTCGACGATCTGGTTCAGGTCGCCTCGCTCGGCCTGCTGAAAGCCGTCGACCGCTTCGACCCCGGCCTCGGAATCGAGTTCTCGACATACGCCACCACAACGATCGTCGGCGAACTGAAGAGGCACCTCCGCGACAAGGGGTGGGCGGTTCGCGCTCCGCGCCGTATGCAGGAGCTCTACCTCAACCTGAGCCAGGTCATCGACATCCTCGGCCAGGAGCTCGGACGGTCACCAACCATCGCGGAGCTCGCCCAAGAAGCGGGGGTCTCGGAGGAAGACGTCCTCGAGGCGCTCGAAGCCGGGCAGGCCTACCGCTTCGCGTCTCTCGACGCCCCCAAGGGAGACGGGGAGAACGGCGACTCCCTCGGGGAACGTCTGGGTGGCGAGGACACCGAGCTGGCCAGGGCCGAGGGGCGGGCCACCCTCGACCCGCTGCTCCGCCAGCTGCCGAGCAAGCAGCGACAGGTGGTGGAGCTGCGATTCTTCGAGGGGCTCACCCAGTCGGAGATCGCCCGCCGGCTGGGCATCTCGCAGATGCAGGTCTCCCGGCTGCTCACCAGGTCGGTGTCGCAGCTGAGGTCGCTCGCCAAGGTCCCACCCTCGGGCAAGGATTAAGACCCGCTCCGTGCGGATCCTCCTCATCGTCAACACCTCCGCCTCCTCGGTGACCGCCCGGGCCCGAGTGGTGATCCAGAAGTCGCTCGCCGCCGATCACCAAGTGACCGTCGCGGAGACCAGCCGAAGGGGGCACGCCACCCGTCTCGCGCAGGGCGCTGCCTCTCGCGGGACAGACGTCGTGGTCGTGCTCGGGGGCGACGGCACGCTGAACGAGGCCGCCAACGGCATCGCCGGCACCGAGTGCGCCCTGGGCGTCCTGCCGGGAGGCTCCACCAACGTGTTCGCCCGGACGATCGGTATGACCAACGACCCGATCGAAGCGACCGGGGAACTTCTCACCGCGCTCGGGCGCGGCCCAGAGGGAACCCGGACGGTCGGGCTGGGTAGCGTCAACGGACGGCGTTACCTCTTTCACGTGGGGATCGGGTTCGACGCCGCGGTGGTCGAGCAGGTCGAAAGGCGCTCGGCGATAAAGAAGTACCTCGGTCACGCCTTCTTCGCCTACGCGGCCCTCGCCACATGGGCGAGAGGAGTTGACCGCAGGCACCCCGGTTTCTCCATCGAGCTCGAGTTGGAATCCGGCCAGACAGTGAAGGTCGACGACGGGTACTTCGCCATCGTTTTGAA
>CAZCCS010000375.1:0-3372 GCA_964497005.1 uncultured Acidimicrobiaceae bacterium
GACACCACCCTGATGCACCAGGTGCTCGGGAGGACCGAGATCCCTTGGCGGGAGGGGATGCGCCGGATGGTCGAGGCGAGATCCTCCCAAGGTCCGGCTGGCTGAACGCCCGTCGTGCGAAGGGCCCCCCCGACGGCGCTACCCTTCAGGCCGTGAAGAAATTCATCATCCTCGCCATCCTGCTCGGACTCGGAGTTGTAGCCGCCCAGAAGCTCCGGGCCAACTAGCAGCCCGCTCTCCGGGTACTGGGCGGCTCCACAGAGCCGCCCACCTCACCGCCCACCGTTGACCTCCGGACGAGCAGAACCTGGACGGTCGCGCCGGCGTCACATCCCCGCGGCCCGGCGCGCCGCCTCGGCCTCGTCGAGCAGTTCCTCCAGGGGTCGTTCCAAGCCAGGGAAACCGGGGCTGGCCTGAGCCAGCTGGATCAGGACCCCGCCGGTCTCGCGCGGGTGGAGGTAGGTTTCCTTCCAGTTCGGCTGATCGAGCATCGTCCCGAACGGCTTGAAACCGGCCGCCTCGACGACACCGATGGCAGAGGCCAGATCAGCGACTTTGAAGGTGAGGTGGTGCAGGCCACCCCGAGGCGAACGCTCGAGGAAGCTCCCCACCGACGGGGAGTCCGGCTGAACCGGTTCGAGCAGCTCGATGCGCCCCCCATGGGGGTATTCGAGCTGCACCGCCAGGTGGCCGCCCCAAGGGTTGATGCCCCCGACCACGACAGTTCCGCCGAGAAGAGCGCGGTAGAGAGGTAGGGCCGCCTTGATGGACGGGACCGCGTGGGCTGCATGGTCGAACACGGCACCGATGGCTCGAAGCACGTCGGTCTCTTCGCTTGGGGTGGGATCTGCGCTCACGAACCGATGAGGCTTCCAGCGATGCCGCGCCGTCGCAATTCGAGGCGCCTGCTTCTGTTGGAGCCAGGGACTTCGGTCAGGTGCCGGGGGATCCTGCGCGCCTCTCGAGCTCTGCGACGGATCGTTTCGGAGCGACCGTGCGGAACGCCTCCTCGCAGATGCCGGCGATCTCGTCCCAGTCGATGGGCTGGTCGAGGCGCAGCCCCACCCATCCGCGACCGCCCACGTAGGGGGGCCTGAAGAACCGATCTGGTTCGCTCCTCACCAGTTCGTCCTGGACACCCGGCGGCGCGGCGCACCACAGGTGGGGGAAGCCGTGGTCGTGGTGACCGTTCGGCCAGAGCATCAGGAACTGCTTGCCGGCAAAAAACGCCGGAGCTCCATGGCTTTCGCGCTCCGTGACCCCCGGCAGGGAGAGACAGATGGACCGGATGCGCTTTTCGAGGTTCCCGCTTGCCATCACAAGCCATCCGAGGAGCCGGGCACCTCTCGCAGCGTAGAAGAGGTCCGGGCCGAAGCGATGGCAGCAGTTGTGGGTATAACCCGACCGGCGGCAATTCGCTTGCAGTTAGCTCTCACCGAAGGGGCCTGATCTGACTTACCTCCCCCAAACCGGGACTTCGCAGTTTGCGAAGCTTCCCAAGAACAAGTTCGCCACGGGCGTCGCGGCAGTCGCGGGCGTGGCCGCCGTGGCGGTGGGGCTGGCCGGATGTGGTGCCGGGCAGCAGCGCATCGAAACCTTCAGCGCAAAGGCGCCCTTGTCGGCGGCGTCGAAAGGGCTGTGCGGGGCTGGGCAGCTGGCCATCTCGATCAGCCCCCCGAGCGGAGCGGCCGGGAGCAGCTATTACACGGTCAGCCTCACCAACCGATCCGCCCAAGCGTGCGCCCTCGAGGGCTACAGCACCATCTCATTCCGCCAATCGGCCGCAGGTACCGATGTAGGGCCCTCCGCCCAACGACAGGAGGCGCCGACCGCACCGGTCACCTTGCAGCCGTCCGGCACCGCTTATGAAACGGTTCGCCTGGTGAACTCGGACGACTTCCCGTCCTCGACCTGTCAGATCTCCGCGGTGAGCGGCCTCTCGATCGACCCCCCGGGCCAGAGCTCGCCGGCGTGGATTCCCCTGCAAACCCAGACATGCGCGACAGGAGCGCAATCGCTGTTCGTCTGGCCCATCGCGGCGACCGTCGGGTCAGCCTGAGGATCAGAGGGATTCCAGCATCAGCTTCCGGGCGGGGACGTTGTCGTCGAAGTGCAAGCTCTTGACCAGGTGGACCACGGTGCCTTGCTCCGGCTTCGATTCGAAGCGGACCTGATCGACCAGGGCATGCATGAGCGCGACGCCGCGACCGTGCTCCTCGTCGATTCCCGCCATCGCCGGTGACAGAGATTCGTGGTCGAACCCGCGGCCGACGTCGACCACCCGGATGTGGCAGGCGTTCGGGGCCACGGTCACGGCCACCTCGTAAGCGTCACCGGGCCCCGAGTGGGTGATGACGTTGGCGCACGCCTCGCTCAGGGCCAGCTCGACATCGTGCACATCGTCGGGTAGGACGCCGACCTCGACCAGGGCGGCGCTGATCAGGTGCCGGGTCACTGAAACGCTGAGCCGGTCGCGGGGGAGCTGAAGGGACAGGTTGACCCTGAACCCCCGCGATACGAGCGCTGGTTCGTCGACCTCGACGGAAGGGAGGCCCGCCGGGGGCCAGGAATAGTGGTGGGAGGTCGGCCGGGTTGCGGGCGGTTCCAGATTCACGATCAGCCGGCACTGGTGGTCGCCCATGGCGAGCCGCTCGTCGAGGGTCACCTCCGCCCCCCCGCCCAACCGGGCGCCGAGGCCGCCCGCCAGGGCCGAGGTGAACCGGCACATGGCCGGCCGCGCCGAGGGTCCGAACGGGCAGCGCCGGTTGGCCAGCACCGCCCGGCTGTCGTCGGCTGTAACCAGTCGGAAGTCGGCCCCTAGCGGGTGCTCTGCCTCGATGAAGAACTCGGCGACGGTCTTCGGGTCGGCGGCGTCCCGGGCGGCGTTCGCCACTACCAGCTCCGCCATGGTGGCCCCCGCGATGGCCGCCGCTTCCTCTAGGGTCCGGCCACCGGCGACCTCGCCGGCGATCACCCCGGCAACCGACAGCGGGACGCCGGGGATGATTCCTCCGTCCTCCAGTGGCCGAGGGTCGAGGTCTCCTTCAGGAGCCCGGTTCACCGCGAGCTCCAGTCGTGCCGCCTCTTCCCGGCGGCTTGGTCCCGGCACGATCCTCAGGTCGTGGCAGCGGGAAACTCCCGGGGCGATCGGCTCGCCTGGCGGCTGTCCATCCGGTATGCGCTGCAGATCGAGGAGCGGCCGGGGTCCCTCCCAGTCCAGGGTCACCCACGACAACCCGGCCGGGGCATCCTCGAGCATCCGGCGGATCGCCGGCCGGATGATGTCGACCGCCGCCGGTTCGAGGCTGTGGCGGACCAGATGCGCGGATATTTCGGTCTCGGCGCTTTCGACCGCGCCTGGGATCCGGGTAT
>CAZCCS010000376.1:0-3368 GCA_964497005.1 uncultured Acidimicrobiaceae bacterium
CCGAGAGCGATGGCGCCGCCGTTGACGTTGACCTTGTCCATGTCGGGGTGGTGCTCCTGCGCCCAGGCGAGCACGACAGGGGCGAACGCCTCGTTGATCTCGACCAGATCAATTTCGTCGACGGTGAGCTTGGCCCGCTCGAGCACCTTGGTCGTAGCGGGGATCGGAGCGGTCAGCATGATCTGCGGGTCGTCGGCCGCGAGTGCAAATGCGTGGAACCGTGCCCTGGGAGTGAGTCCGAGGGCCGAGGCCTTCTCCTCGCTCATCACCAGGACGGCGGAGGCTCCGTCGGTGATCTGGGAACTGTTGCCGGCGGTGATTTTCCCGTCCGGTTTGAATGACGGCTTGAGCTTGGCGAGCGTCTCGACGGTCGTCTCGGGGCGGATCCCCTCATCTGCGGAGACCAGCTCTGCGGATTCGGTGACCTTGCCGGTCTCCTTGTCCTTGTGCTTGAGGGCCACGGGCAGGATCTCCCGTTCGAAGCGGCCCTCGGCGGTTGCTGTGGCTGCCCGCTGATGGCTCCTGGCACTGAACGCGTCGAGGTCCTCTCGTGAGAGGTTCCATTTGTCGGCGATCATCTCGGCGGAGATGCCCTGCGGAACAAGACCGCCGACCGGCTCGTAACGCTTGCCGACGGTCGGACCGAACGGCAGGCCGACACCCTGGCCGATGCTGGCGCCCATCGGCACGAGGCTCATTACCTCTATCCCCGACGCGATCGCCACGTCGTAAGCGCCGGCGATCACGCCCTGCGCGGCGAAATGCAGCGCCTGCTGGGACGATCCGCATTGCCGGTCGACCGTGGTGCCGGGCACCGTCTCGGGAAAACCAGCCGCCAAGACCGCGTTGCGGGCGATGTTGACCGCCTGCGCGCCCACCTGCATGACGCACCCCATGATCACATCGTCGACCACCGCAGGGTCGAGATCGTTGCGTTCAACCAGGGCCTTGAGTACCTCTGCGGCGAGGTCGACCGGATGCCAGCCAGATAGCTTGCCGTGGCGCTTGCCACCAGGGGTGCGCACGGCATCGACGATTACGGCGCTGGGCATGAGGGTCTCCTTGCTCGCTACCCGAAGGTCTTACGCCGAAAAGGCTACTGCCGGCCCGCGTGTAATCACCAAGTGACGCGGGCCGGCAGCTCCGGGCCTAGCCGTACCGATCTGTCCTATTTGTTGGGCTGGGGTGTGAGCCGGAGGTAGGGGAGCACCGAGGTGAACCCCTTCGGGAAACGCTCCTTGGCGTCATCGTCTGAGATTGCGGGAGCGATGATCACGTCCTCGCCGTCCTTCCAGTCCGCCGGCGTTGACACCGAGAACTTGGCGGTCAGTTGCAAGGAGTCCAGCACCCGGAGGATCTCCTGGAAGTTACGCCCGGTCGACTGCGGATAGGTGATGGTGAGCTTGACCTTCTTGTCCGGGCCGATGATGAACACCGACCGAACCGTGACGGTGTCGGAAGCGTTCGGGTGGATCATCCCGTAAAGGTCGGCGACCTTGCGGTCCTGGTCGGCGATGATCGGAAAGTTGACCGTCGTGCCCTGCGTCTCGTTGATGTCTGGTACCCAGCTCTTGTGGGACTCGATGGGGTCGACGCTGACGGCGATGACCTTGGCGTCGCGCTTGTCGAACTCGTTCTTCAGCTTCGCTACCGCCCCAAGCTCGGTGGTGCACACCGGTGTGAAGTCCTTGGGGTGAGAGAACAGAACTCCCCAGCTGTCGCCCAGCCACTCGTGGAAGTTGATCGTTCCCTCGGTGGTCTCAACGGTGAAGTCGGGGGCCTCGTCGCCCAGTTGCAATGCCATGTCTTCCTCCTGCGCCCAAGGCGTCGGTTACCGTCGTGAAGCCGCCAAGCTACCGGGCATCCCGGCGGAAAGTCGACCTGTTAGATCAACTTTTCGGGGACGCTCCCGAGGGTGAGGCTGGCGGGGCCGGGTTTGAGCTCTCCGAGTTTGGGCTTGTCGGGATTGCCCACACCAGACCCGAATCTCGCAGTGCCTGGAGGATGTGCAGGCGCAGTTGACGAGACGCCCGGAAGTGCTGGCCCGGTTTGGTCCAGGCCATCACGCGGAGCGTCGCGCCGTCGTTGTCGGTGGATTGCACGCCCCCGAACGTCGGTTCGCCGATGAATATCCCCTGCCACTCAGGTTCGGCGACAAGTTGTCGGGCCGCCGCTTCGGCCACTCGACCGGCGGCCTCCAGATCCGTTCCGAGCGGCACAACCACATCCACGAGGGCCTGGCTGTCGCTCTCGGTGTTGTTGCCCACAGTCCGTATGTCGCCGTTGGGTACGTACCAGACCACTCCGTCCAACCCTCGGAGCCGGGTGGTTCGAAGGGTGACGCCCTCCACCGTTCCGGTGGTCGGGTTCGGTCCCGTGCCGACGACGATGCTGTCCCCCACCCCGTATTGGTCCTCAGCGAGGATGAGGACTCCCGACAGGAAGTCCTTGACGAGGGTCTGCGCCCCGAAGCCGAGCGCCGCACCGACGACGGTGGCGGTGGCCACGAACGGGACGAGGTTGATGTTGAGCTGCCCGAGGATCGTCAACAGGGCGATCACCCAGATGACGACCCGGAAGACCGACGCGAATACGCCGGCGAGGGTGCGAATGCGGTCCTCGCCCCGTGCGGTGGAACGCACGAGCGGCGAGACGAGCCGGAACGAGCTCACCATCCGTCGCGACAGACGCCCTACCAACCTGGTGAGGATCACCGCCAGGACCAGGATGAGGAGGATCCTCAGAGGGCCGACGGTGTAGACCTGGACGGTGTGAGCGCGCTCCGGGCTGACACCGACGTCCACAAGCAGCTGACGGATGATCCCACGGTCGTTGGCAGCGGGAGTGCCAGAACTGGTGGACGCTGCGTTGAAAAGAGTTGCCCCGAAGGGCGCTGCGGTCAAGGTCATCGACCGGCCAAGACTAAAGCGAACGAGGCGCCCAGCGGCGCGATCCGGGACCAGGGCGCTGGCGGGAGCTGGGCGGGAGCCAGTGTCGGGGACAAGGGGCTTTCGGCGTGTGGGCAGGTTGGTGATCGCACCGGCGCTCCGGTAGCATTCGAGACCGTGCCAGCGGGCCGCGTGGGCTGACGCGCATCCCCTTCGCCCGGGAGTACCGGCGACTGGTGACGATGCCGGGACCGAGGAGGCGATGAGTGAAGCGAACTTTCCAACCCAACAACCGAAAGAGGGCCAAGCGGCACGGGTTCCGACACCGGATGTCCACCCGGGCCGGCCAAGCGATTTTGAAAGCACGCCGGCTGAAGGGCCGGGCCCGCCTGTCCGCCTGATCTGGAGGGTCGACCGCCGCGAAATCTTCCAGGCTCTTCGCAAGGGGCGACGCCGGCGATGCGGGCGCGTCCGCCGACG
>CAZCCS010000377.1:0-3359 GCA_964497005.1 uncultured Acidimicrobiaceae bacterium
GAGTGGGTTCACCGTGAGGACCGCTTCGGGGAGAAGCTGGCGACCCCTGACACGTCCATCGCCGACCTGATCGGTGAGGTCGATCCGATCAAGGTGGCCGAGGGCCGCTACCTCGCGGACGAACTGACGTTGCACTACGGGCTGGTTCCGCGGACGAACCGTGGGATTTTCGCGATCAACGAGCTTCCGGACCTCGCCGAGCGCATCCAGGTCGGTCTCCTGAACGTGCTCGAGGAGCGCGACGTCCAGGTGCGCGGGTACAAGATCCGCCTCCCGCTGGACGTCATGCTGGTCGCGTCGGCCAACCCGGAGGACTACACCAACCGCGGCCGCATCATCACGCCGCTGAAGGACCGGTTCGGCGCCCAGATCCGGACGCACTACCCGCTCGATACCGAGACCGAGAAATCAGTGGTGCGCCAGGAGGCGATCTCCATATCGATCCCCGGCATCCGGATCGAGGTCCCCGACTTCATGTCCGAGATCGTCGCCACGATCTCGCATCTGGCCCGCCAGAACGCCCACATCAACCAGCGCTCGGGAGTGTCGGTCCGGCTCAGCGTCGCCAACTACGAGACCCTCGTCGCGAGCGCGGTGAGGCGCGCGCTTCGGCTTGGCGAGAGCGAGGCGGTGCCGCGGATCAGCGACCTGGAGTCGCTTGCTTCGTCGACCGCTGGGAAGGTCGAGATCGAGACGATCGACGAGGGACGCGACGCGCACGTGGTGGACAGGATCGTGCAGCAGGCGGTGCTGACGGTCTTCAAGTCCGCAGTCGGTCAGGACAAGCTGCGCGACGCGGTCGCCGAATTCGACAGCGGGATCGTGCTGCACACCGGTGACGACGTACCGGCGGCGACATTCGTGGACAGTCTCGGTGAAATGCCGGCGCTTCGCGACGTCGTCACCCACCTCGGTGGGCGCAGGGGATCGGACGACTCCGCCGCGCAGATAGCCAGTGCGACCGAGTTCGTCCTCGAGGGCCTGCACCTCGCCAAAAGACTCAACAAGGACGGCGCCGGCGTCCGCGCCACTTACCGGGCCCGCTAGGCGATGCCCAAGTTCCGCTACTCGAGGTGGGATGGGACCCAGACGGGCTTCGAGTTCGACGCGGACGATGTTTTCGACGAGCTCACCGACGAGCTGCTCTATCACGGAGATCTGAACCAGGCGCTGCAACGGCTTCTCCAACGAGGTTTCACCGACCGCAACGGGGAACGCCTCGCAGGCTTGCGCGAGATCCTCGAGAGGCTTCGCCAGCAACGGCGCGAGATGCTCGACCGTCACGACCTCGGCGGCCCTTACGAGGACGTGGCCCGACGGCTGCGGGAGATCGTGGACCAGGAGCGCGACGGCATCGACTCGCACGTCGCCGAGGCGCGGGCGTCGGGCGACCAGCGCCGCGCGGACATCGCGGAGGAGGTCGCCACCGAGCGACGCATGGCCCTCGACCTGCTGCCACCGGACCTGGCGGGACAGGTTCAGTCGTTGCAGGAGTACGACTGGACCAGCAACGAAGCTCGCCAGGCGTTCGACGAGCTCATGGACGATCTGCGTTCGCAGCTCATGCAGAGCTACTTCAACCAGATGTCTTCGGCAATGTCGGACATCTCGCCGGAATCGCTCCAGCGGATGAAGGACATGTTCAACGAGCTGAACCGCATGCTCGAGGCCCGTGCCGCCGGCGAAGACACCGACAGGATGTTCGCCGACTTCATGGAGCGATTCGGGGACATGTTCCCCGGCAGCCCGCAGAACCTGGACGAGCTCCTCGAGCAGATGGCCCGCCAGATGGCGGCGATGCAGCAGCTCCTGAACTCGATGAGTCCCGAGCAGCGCGCGCAGTTGCAGCAACTCGCCAACTCCCTGCTGGAGGACATGGACCTGCGCTGGCAGGTGGAGCGGCTCGGCGGCAACCTCCGCCAGGCCTTCCCTGGCATGGGCTGGGAGCGGGGGTTCGATTTCTCGGGGCAGGACCCATTGGGCTTCGCCGAAGCCGCGGCGGTCATGAACCAGCTCGGCGACATGGACCAGCTCGAGCAGATGCTCACCACGGCCTCGAACCCGGGCGCACTTGCAGAAGTCGACATCGAAAGGGCGGGCCAGCTTCTGGGTCAGGACGCGGCCAAATCGCTTGAGCAGCTTGCGAAACTCGCCCGCCAGCTCGCCGATGCCGGGCTGGTCGACCAAAAGGAAGGCCGCCTGGAGCTCACCCCTCGAGGGCTCCGGAGGATCGGTCAGAACGCCCTCTCCGATCTTTTTTCCAGGCTGATAAAGGACCGCATGGGGCGCCATGTAGTCGAGCGGGTCGGTGTCGGCCACGAGCGGGCATACGAGACCAAGCACTACGAATGGGGTGACCCGTTCAACTTGTCGATCGAACGGACGGTGCGTAACGCTCTGGCGCGGTCGGGTTCCGGCACGCCCGTGCGGCTTTCGCCGGATGACTTCGAGGTCGAGCGGACCGAGACGCTCACGTCGACGTCGACGGTGCTGGCGTTGGACCTGTCGTTGTCGATGCCGATGCGCGACAACTTCCTCGCCGCCAAGAAGGTGGCCATGGCGTTGCACGCGCTGATCACCTCGCAGTTTCCCCGTGACTACCTCGGTCTGGTCGGGTTCGGCGAGGTCGCCCGCGAGCTGCGCGCGGCGCAGCTGCCGGAAGTCTCGTGGGACTACACCTACGGGACAAACATGCAGCACGCGCTGGTTCTCGCGAGGCGGATGCTTGCTCATCAGCAGGGCACCAAGCAGGTGATCATGATCACCGACGGCGAGCCGACCGCCCACATCCTGCCCGGCGGCGAGCCGTTCTTCAGCTACCCGCCGGCGCCGGAGACGATCCGGGCGACGTTGTCCGAAGTTGTTCGGGCGACCCGTGAAGGGATCACGATCAACACCTTCATGCTCGACGCCACCGGGTACCTCCGGAACTTCGTCGAGAAGATGACCCAGCTGAACCGGGGCCGTGCTTTCTTCACCACACCCGAGACGCTTGGCGACTACGTGCTTGTCGATTTCCTGGACCAGAAGCGCGCCCGCCGCCGGCCCGCCTAAGTTGCTCGCCCGTGAAAGTGCGTAGGGTTCCCTGGTGCGTGTACCTATGCGTGTGATCGTCGTGGGCTGCGGCCGGGTTGGAAGCGAGCTCGCGGTGCGGCTGACCCGCGAGGGCCACGAGGTCGTCATCATCGACAAGAACGTCAACTCGTTCAGGCGCCTCCCGGACCAGTGGGAAGGCGAGACGGTCGTCGGGTTCGGTTTCGACAGGGACGATCTGAAGACGGCCGGGATCGAACGGGCGGGCGCCCTGGCCGCGGTGACCAGTGGGGACAACTCGAACATCCTCACCGCGCGCATCGCCC
>CAZCCS010000378.1:0-3352 GCA_964497005.1 uncultured Acidimicrobiaceae bacterium
CGGGAAGACAACGCTCGCCCGCGCCCGGCACACCAGGATGCTCCCTTCCTCCAACGGTTGGCGGAGAGTGTCAAGGACATCCGGCGCGAACTCGCCGAGCTCATCCAAGAACAGCACCCCGCGATGTGCGCAACTCAACTCCCCTGGCCTGAGCTGCGCGGTGCCTCCTCCGACCAACGACACCAGCGACGCGCTGTGGTGCGGCGCCCGGTAAGGCGGCCGTTTGACCAGCGACCCCGGAGGCAGCGGGAGCCCAGCTGCCGAGTGGACCCTGGCCACTTCCAGAGCCTCCGAAGTCTCCAGAGGCGGCAACAGCCCGGGCAGGCGTTCCGCCAGCATCGTCTTGCCTGCTCCGGGGGGCCCGACCAACAGAAGGTGGTGCCCCCCCGCGGCAGCGACCTCCACCGCCAGCCGGCCAAGAGCCTGACCCCTCACGTCAGCCAGATCGGGTCCCTCGTCGCTCTCCCCGCCCGGGCGGGAGGGTGGACGGTCGGGCCAGCCCTCCTCGCCGCGCAGCACGGAGACCAAAGTGCGCAGCCCCGGTATGCAGGCCACATCGGAACCTCGAACGAGGCTCGCCTCCTCAGCGCACGACGTGGGGACCACCACCTTCTCGGCGCGCATGGCGTCTACGAGGGGAAGGACTCCCGCCACCCGGCGAACGCTTCCGTCGAGCCCCAGCTCGCCGAGGAACCCGAGCCCGGCTGCGCAACCGTCGGGGAGTTGCCCATCGGCAACCAGTAGCGCGACGGCGATGGGCAGGTCGAGCCCGGCTCCGCCCTTGCGGATCCCGGTTGGCGCAAGGTTGACGGTCACCCTTTGCTGGGGCCAGCCGAGCCCGCTCGAGATGATCGCCGCCCTGACCCTGTCGCGCGCCTCGCGGCACGACGCGTCGGGCAACCCGACAATCGTGAACGAGGGGAGCCCTCGGGAAACGTGAACCTCGACGTCGATCGGCCGGCCCTCGACGCCGACGAGCGTCGCTGACGAGACGGTGGCGAGCACAGGAACCTCCCTGCCAGTGGATTGGGGGCCGTGCGCCTGCCTCCGAGCGAGTCCAGGCGAGAGTACGCCCACCGTGAGACAGCATCCGCTCCCCCGGGCGACCCAAAAGGGGGAATGTGGCCGCACGATTTCCAGGCTTTGGCGCTCGCCTCGGCCACAATCGACTTATGCGCCCCGAGGAAGATGATGATGGCCAGGTGGAGGTGAGGATGATCCACCCCTTCCAGGCGCGCAAGGAATACCTGTGCCCCGGCTGCCAGCAGGAGATTCCGGCCGGAACCGGCCACGTTGTCGTGGTGCCGAAGGGGGCCACCGATCTGCGCCGGCACTGGCACCGGCCCTGCTGGGAGAGGCGCTCCACCCGCCGGCCGGGACGCAGCCGCTGAGCCGGCTACATCACCGTTTTCAGCGCCTGTTCGAGGTCAGTCCACAGATCTTCGAGATCCTCGATCCCGACAGACAGGCGGATCAGTCCAGCCGGCAGATGGCCTTCGCCTTCCCACCTCCCGCGCCGTTCGAGAAGGGTCTCGACGCCACCGAGGCTCGTCCCCGGCGTGGCCAGCCTCACCGCGGCCACCACGCCCTCCGCCCGCTCCGCGGCGTCGCGCCGGTCGTCGCCGGCGACCTCGAATGCAACCATCGCCCCGAAACCCTTCATCTGCCGGGCCGCCAACTCATGACCCTTGTGTGACGCCAAGCCCGGATAGCGCACGCGGGCCACGGCAGGATGCGCGCTCAGCCTCTTGGCGATCTCGGTCGCGTTCGCCTGCGCCCGTTCCAACCGCACGGACAAAGTCCTCATCCCGCGCAGAGCCAGCCACGCCTCGAACGGTCCGGGGATCGCGCCGTGGAGTGAACGCCGGTCTGCCAACGCGCTCAACACCTCGTCCCGCCGGCTGACCACCGCACCCATGACCACGTCGGAGTGCCCGGACAAGAACTTGCTCACACTGTGAACCACCACGTCCGACCCGAAATCGAGCGGGCGTTGCAGCAGCGGCGTGGCGAAGGTGTTGTCGACGACCACGTCCATACCAAGCTGGTGGGCGCCCTCCGCCAGCCCGGCCAGGTCAGCGATGCCGAGTAGCGGGTTGGTCGGCGACTCCAGCCACAGCAATCCGCCCGCGCCGAACCCGTGTTGTCCACCAGCCCGGATGCCGGCCGAGCAAACGTCCTCACAAATCGCCAGCGTTGCGGCGGTGTCGGTAACGTCCGCCGTCCGGAAGCTGACTCGGCCCCGACCCGCCACGTCCGAAAGAAAACGACGGGTCCCGCTGTAAGCATCCCCCGCCACCACGACCCGCCCCGGCACCGGCAGGCACTCGACCACCGCAGCCGCGGCCGCCATCCCGGAGGAAAACGCCAGACAGCTCCCGCCCTCCAGCAGCCCGAGCACCTGCTCGAACGCTGTCCAGGTCTCGCTTCCGTCGCGTGCATAGGCGAGGCCGCCACCTTGGCGGTACGTGGAGGTCAAAAGCACGGCCGGGTTGATCGGCTGACCCGGTTCAGCGGGCGGACGCCCGGAATGGACCAGGACGGACTCGGGCGCCAGCCCGGGCTCGCCCCGGCCAGAGCTCAAAACGCCCCCTCGATCACATCCAGGCGGCCCGCCAGAACAGATGCAACATCGAAGCGCACCGTCCAGGACCGCCTCCCGATGCGGTCACGGTTGTCTGCCAACCAGCGGGCCGCCAGCCGGCGGATCCTCGCCTGCTTGGTCCGGCCGACCGCCTCCGCCGGCACGCCGAAAACGCTCCCCGACCGCGCCTTCACCTCGCAAAACACCAGGGTCCCGCCCTTGACGGCCACGATGTCGAGCTCGCCGTCGCGGCAGCGCCAGTTCCGATCGACCACCCGGTAGCCCGCTCCCGAGTACCAGGAGGCAACCTGGTCCTCCCCCCGCACTCCGAGGTCCCGGTTGCGCCCCGACGCGGCGGGAGCCGCTATGGCTAGAGCTCCTTCTCGGGGAGCTCTTCGATATTGACGTCCTTGAAGGTGACCACCCTGACGGAGGAGACGAACCGCGCCGGCCGGTACATATCCCAGACCCAAGCATCCCCGAGGGTGATCTCGAAGTAGGTCCGGTCCCCATCGCCTTTGGCTTCCATGGTCACGTCGTTGGCGAGATAGAACCGTCGTTCGGTCTCGACCACGTACTTGAACATGGCGAGCACCGCCCTGTACTCCTGGTACAGCTGCAGCTCGATCTCGGTTTCGTACCGTTCGAGGTCTTCGGCGCTCACGCCCACCATGGTAGGCCCCCCCGCCGCCGATTTGCGGCCGTGACACTGGACCCGGCCGGGTTGAATGTCACGGCCAGGCGTGGGGGTGGGGCCCCCACGCTCTG
>CAZCCS010000379.1:0-3344 GCA_964497005.1 uncultured Acidimicrobiaceae bacterium
TTCGGCCCAGCGGCCAAGTGGTTGGCCCCCACGGAAATAGCGTGATCGGGTGATGCGCCCGGATCAATACGGAGTCCACTCTGGACGTGCCCAGTGACCCGAGTTTCCGACAGGTGGCGCCCATGGCCGATCCAGCGTTCGCCAAGGACATCAAGCCGCTCTTTCGCGACAAGGACCGAAGCTCGATGGCTGCCCGATTCGACCTTTGGTCCTACCAAGACGTCCGCGCCAACGCGTCAGCCATTCTGGAGGTGCTGCAGGCAGGGACGATGCCGTGCGACGGTCCATGGAGCGCCGACAACATTGATCGCTTCTCCCGCTGGATCGCCGGCGGAATGGCGGAGTGAGACGTCAGAGCAGGTGGCCGCCAGCGACGAGGTGCTAATCGGGGACGACGGCAAACCCCGCTGTCCCTGGGCGGGCCAAACAGCATCTGACCTCACCGCGTATCACGACAAGGTCTGGGGGAAGCGGACTTACCGCGAGCCGGCGCTATTCGAAGCGTTGACCTTGGGGGTGTTCGAAGTCGGCCTCAGCTGGAGGGTCGTGTTCGGCAAACGGGACGCGTTCATCAAGGCCTTCCACGGCTTCGACGTAAGGAAGGTCGCAGCCATGACAGATTCGGACGTCGACCGGCTGCTGTCAGACCCGTCGATAATAAGAAACCGGGGCAAGATTCAAGCGACCATCGACAACGCCCAGGCGACGAGGTCAGCCTCGCCAAGCCTCGCCGCTCTCGCACGCTCCTACGCCACAAACCGCTCGCGGTCACCACGATCGGCTGCTGACGTCCCGACCACGACAGCACAGGCTGAGGAGCTCGCGAAGGAGTTGAAGTCGCAGGGCTACAGATTTGTTGGCCCGACGAGCGTGTACGCGTTCATGCAGAACGTCGGCATGGTCAACGACCACATTCACGGGTGCTTCCGGGCGATTGACTATCAGTCCACCGACAGCACAAATCACTCGATCAACCGATGACGCGACCCCCGGTCTGGAGCGTTGGTTGCGTCGTTCTCGGTGAGAAGGGAGCAAGATGATGGACTTCTGGACAACTGACAGGCGCGGGGCGGTGGAGATTGCTACGTATTCGAACCCGCCGCACAACTACTTGGGACAACCGGTTATCGACGAACTCGGGCAGCTCGTCACGGACTGGCAAGACCCGGACATTCGGGCCGTCGTAATCCAGTCCAAGCCGCAGGGCACTGCTGGCTTCGCCCAGTACAGCGTCGAAGAACTGTACGGAATGGCAAGCGATCCCGGATTGTCTCGCTATGCGGGTGCCGTCGTCCGTGGTTACAAGGCAATTTTCGATCGCATGATGGCTTCGCCGAAGGTGATCATCGCGGCCATGAACGGTGACGCAATGGGAGGCAGCTTTGAGCTCACCCTTGCTTGCGATCTTCGGATCGGCCAGCACGGCGACTTCCGTTACGGCAACCCTGAAGTGCGCGTCGGGGTTATACCCGGTGCGGGTGGAACGCAGCGGATATCCCGGCTCGTAGGGTTGGCTCGTGCTCTTGACTGGGTTCTTCGGGGCCGAATCGTTACCCCGGAAGTGGCTCTGGCGCTCGGTCTCGTCCACGAGGTAGTGACCGACGCACCGACACGAGCGCTGGAGCTGGCCGAGGAAATCGCGCTTCTCCCACCCATGGCAGTGGCGAACGCCAAACGGGCCCTCTACGAAGGCGCCGACACCAGCTTGCAGGCGGCGTACGAGATCGAAAACATGAACTGGACTGAAGTTATGCAGTCCGACGACGCAAAACTCGCCCTTCAGTCCTTCCTCGTCGTAGACCCCGCCTCGCGTCGCGAATGGTTCGAGACCGCCAGTACTAAGACCTACCCTGCCTACTCTGGGAGCTGAAGTCAGTCATGCCCCTAGTGACCTTTCAAGAACAGGACAATTTGGGTGAGATAGTTATCAACAACCCGCCGCGCAACCTCTTTACTGGCGACGCACTCGCCGACCTCGGCGCCGCGGTCAACGATGCCGCAGCGAGCGACGTTCGTGCCGTCCTGTTACGTGCAGAGGGCGACGACTTTTCATACGGGGCGGCCGACGGGTCGGTGTTCTTAGGTCTCGGAGCGGCCGAAGCGGCGGGGCTGTCAGCTGCAGTCATCGGACTCACCTCCGCTGTGGAAGCACTCCAGGTCCCAACGGTCGCTCTCGTCCAAGGACAGTGCTGGGACGGTGCGCTCGAGATGTGCTTGGCCTGCGACCTGATTTGGGCCGCCGAAGGCAGTCAGATCGGACAGATCGAATCCCAAGCCGGCGGGATGCCGTACGCGGGCGGAACTCAGCGCCTCGCTTCGCGAATCGGCGCGGCCCGAGCCGCCGAAATGGTGCTGACCGGCGCGGTCCTTCCTGCGGAGATGCTCCTGTCATGGGGGGCCATCAATCGCGTCACGCCCGCCAACAGACTGCTGGCGGACGGACGAGCCTTCGCGCGGAGCCTTGCGAACGGACCGACAGTCGCGCACAAAGCAACAAAGCGCATTCTTCAGGCCTGGCGCTCGGGAGGCATCGCCGAGGCTGACCGGGTGACGGTCACCGAAGCTCCCGCCGTGATGCTCAGCGAGGACCTGCGCGACGGGCTCGCGAGCTTGCAGCGCCACGGGTTAGGCCATGCCATCTTCAACGGGCGGTGACCGAGACGACGACGTTGCCACAACGACGATCGAGCGTCTGATCCGAGAAGCCGGCTTCGACCCCTTGAGGGCTGGAGGCCTCACACACAGAGCAAGGATCCACCCGGTCCGCCTACCATTGTCGATAAATCCGACTGAGTTAGTCATCTTTATGCTAAGGTGAGGCTATGCCGCTCACCGCTTTGGCCGGACCCGGCGGACCAGCGCCGTACGAAGCATTGTCAGCGGGCGCCCTGGGCGACATCGCCGCCGGGCTGGCCCGCACGGCCCAGACTTGGACGGACCGGATCGACGAGGACCGCGAGCACCGAACCGGACTGCGCCTGCTCGCCACTGCCGTCTACGACGTGTGGCTGCTCCGATGGCCGCCCGGTACGAGGGTCGAGCCCCACGACCACGGGGTCTCGACCGGAGTATTCGCAGTCGTGACAGGGGAGCTGACAGAGATCCGCTGGGTGAGAGGAGTTCGCCAGTCGCGGGCGGTCGGGCCGGGCGAAGTCATTGCCGTCGAGCGCGGCGTTATACACGACGTGGTCGCCACCGCCGATTCGTCGCTTAGCGTGCACGTCTATTCGCCACCGCTCACGTGGATGTCCTACTACGACGACTCCGGCCAAGAAGCCCTACGTCATAACGCGGTAGACGACGGACCTCCAGCCCTTGCCGCCACCCGAATCCTCCACCCCGCC
>CAZCCS010000380.1:0-3342 GCA_964497005.1 uncultured Acidimicrobiaceae bacterium
GGCACGCCGAGCGACTTCGTCGTTGTCGATGCCGCAGCAGACGGTCACGGCCGCGCTGAGCCGGACGCTCGAAAGGTCGCGACCCACGGCTTCGCATGCCTCCCTGACCCGGGCGTAATGGGCCCTGGCATCGTCGGGTTGAGCGAACGGCGCATTGAACTCGTCGGCAAGGCGTGCCGCCAGGCGTGGAGTGCGGGCCTTGCCGCCGCCGCCGACGATGACAGGCGGCCGGGGTGACTGAACCGGCTTCGGAAGGGCCGGGCTATCCGCGATCGCGTAGTGCTTTCCCGAAAACGAGTATCTGGCACCAGCCGGTGTAGTCCAAAGCCCGGTCACGATCTCCAGCTGCTCCTCCAGCCGCTCGAACCGCTCGTTCAGCGACGGGAACGGGATGCCGTATGCCCGGTGCTCGTCTTCGTACCACCCTGCTCCGAGGCCAAGCTCGACCCGCCCCCCGCTCATGGCGTCGACCTGCGCTACGGAGATGGCGAGCGGTCCGGGAAGCCTGAACGTGGCCGAGGTCATTAGCGTTCCGAGGCGGATCCGTGAGGTCTCACGGGCCAGGCCGGCGAGACTGATCCAGGCGTCGGTCGGGCCGGGCGCCCCGTCGCCCGGTCCCATGGTCAAGTAGTGGTCCGAGCGGAAGAACCCGTCGAAGCCCTCCTCCTCGGTGGTGCGCGCTGCAGCGAGCTGGTCGTCATACGTCGCGCCGAACTGGGGCTCGGTGAAGATCCGGAGTCGCATCGCCCTATTACATCAGCCCGCCCGGGGCCCCAACCCCAGGCTCCTCCGAAGCGTGGGGCCCCAACCCCACGCCGGCCGTGACATCAGCCCGCCCGGGGCCCCAACCCCAGGCTCCTCCGAAGCGTGGGGCCCCAACCCCACGCCGGCCGTAGCCTGTGAGGGTGCCCGACCCGGAGATCGATGCCGCCCTAGCCAGGGCGACCGGATCCCTGGCCCACCACGAAGACCGACCCTCCCAAAAACAAATGGCGGACGCGGTCGCCGCCTCCA
The DNA here is from genome assembly GCA_964497005.1 of uncultured Acidimicrobiaceae bacterium. Lineage (GTDB taxonomy): Bacteria > Actinomycetota > Acidimicrobiia > Acidimicrobiales > Palsa-688 > DASUWA01. The sequence goes on from CAZCCS010000380.1 coordinate 1,015, forward strand.
TCCGCGAACGTCGCCATCTGGTCGTCCAGGCCGGCACGGGTACCGGGAAGAGCCTCGCCTACCTCGTACCTGTACTAGTGCTCGGACAAAGGGCAATCGTCTCCACCGCCACCAAAGCCCTCCAGGACCAGCTCGCCAAGCGAGACCTCCCCCAGCTCTCCCGGTCTCTGGACTCTCCGGTCGAATTCGCCGTTTTGAAAGGACGCTCGAACTACATCTGCGCCCAACGGGTCGCGGAGATCTCGGGCGGCGACGAGCAGCTCATCATGGACGAAGCCGCGGCCGCTGGCCCCCCGCCCAACGTTGGGCCGCTGGGGCGCGAGGTGCGCCGCCTGGTGACCTGGTCGGAAAAGGCCGAAACGGGCGACCGAGCCGACCTGGAGTGGGAACCCTCTCCGTTCGCGTGGGCCCAGGTCAGCGTGTCGGCGCGAGATTGCCCGGGCGCGGCGCGATGCCCGTCGGGCAACAGGTGTTTCGCCGAAGCCGCGCGGGAAGCCGCCGCCAACGCCGACGTGGTCGTCGTGAACACCCACCTTTACGCGACATCGTTGGCGATCGGAGGTGAGCTTCTCCCGCCGCATGACGTGGTGGTGTTCGACGAGGCCCACGAGCTCGAGGACATCGCGTCCGCCTCCTTCGGATTCGAGATCGGCGCCGGGCGGCTCCAAGCTCTCGCGCGCGCCACCCGCCCCATCCTCGAAGACCAATCCGCCGCAATCGCGGTGGAAGAAGCGGGTCTGTTGCTCGCGGACGCGCTCAGCGAGCACAGGGGTTCGACCCTCCCCCGCCCGCTCGCCGATGCGACCCTCGAGCGCCTGGTGGTCACCCGGGAACGAGTCGTCAGGCTCCTGGCCGAGATCCGCAAGGCGATTCGATCCGCTTCGGACAACGACTCAAGCGTCGAAGCCGGCGTTCGCGCCCGCCACCTTCGAGCTCAACAGGCGGCTAGCCATCTCGACCGGGATCTGAGCGAGGTGATCGACCTCCCCGACAGCAAAGTGTCGTGGGTGGAAGGACCCGAGCACGCCCCACTCCTCAAGGTGGCCCCTCTCGACGTCGGTGCGGAGATGACCGCGCGGCTTTGGAACCGCGACGACGCCCCTACCGCCGTCCTCACGAGCGCGACCATCCCTCCGAGGCTGCCCGAGCGCCTGGGCATGCCGCCAGGATCTTTCGAACACCTCGACGTAGGGAGCCCGTACTCATACGACGAACAGGCGCTTCTTTACTGCCCGCTCCACCTTCCCGACCCCCGCGACGCTGGCTACGAGGCGGCCATGCACGAGGAGCTGCTTGCGTTGATCGAGGCTGCGGAGGGCAGGACCCTTGCGCTGTTCACCAGCTGGAGGGCTATGAACGCCGCCGCGGACGCGCTCAAACCGCGCATCCCCTGGTCTCTGCTGACCCAGTCGGACCTTCCCAAACCGGCCCTGGTGACGCGATTTACCACCGACGAGCACTCCTGCCTCTTTGCAACCATGGGTTTCTGGCAGGGAGTAGACGTGCCCGGATCCGCTTTGTCGCTCGTGACCATCGACAGGCTGCCGTTCCCCCGCCCAGATGACCCTCTGCTACAAGCTCGTCGGGCAAGGCTCGGTCGCTCCGCGTTCGGGATGATCGACGTACCTCGAGCCGCGACGCTTCTGGCGCAAGGGGTGGGAAGGCTTATCCGCACCCGGACCGACCGGGGAGTCGTCGCGGTCTTCGACACCCGGCTCGGCAAGGCGTCATACAGGTGGGCGCTGGTCAACGCCCTCCCACCGATGCGTCGCACCCGCTACCGCAAAGACGTAGAGGAGTTCCTTGCGCCGCTGGCCCAGGTTAGTACCCGAGACGCTCAAGCGCCTTCGGCCGGCTCTGCCAGTCCCGGTCGACTTTGACGAACAGTTCGAGATAGGCACCCTCAGGAAGCTGGGCGCGCACCAGTTGCCCGACTTCCTTCAAGACCAAGCCGCCCCGGCCTATGACAATCGCCTTCTGAGAGTCCCGTTCAACCAGGATCTCGCAGCGAATGTACGGCCACTCCCATTCGGTTACCCGGCAGGCGATGGAGTGCGGAACCTCCTCGCGCATCACCGCGAGCAGCTGTTCCCGCACCAGCTCGGCGACCCAGAACGCTTCTGGGACGTCGGTCACCATGTCGTCGGGATACATCTGCGGCCCCTCAGGCATCTGCTCGATGATCGCTGCCACCAGATCGTCGACACCCTCCCCGGTCTTGGCTGAAACCGGGAAGAACTCGTCCGCCTCTATGACCGAAGACGCTGCCGTCAGCTGGTCGAGAACTTGCGCCCGTGTCGCCGCGTCGGTCTTGTTGACCACACAGAT
>CAZCCS010000381.1:0-3340 GCA_964497005.1 uncultured Acidimicrobiaceae bacterium
GGTCAACCGGTCAGCCTGGTCGCCGAGAGCGAGGGTGCCATCGTCGCTGAGGCATACCTCCATTCCACCCCCCGCCCGCCGGTCTCGACCGCGGTGCTGCTCAGCCCGCTGCTTTCGTCCGCGGGGGTTTCGTATCCCGCCGGCGGCGCGAACGGTTGGGGGCAGGCCGGCGAGTGGGGCATGGCCGTGCTTGGGCAAGCCTTCCAGTCGTCTGCCCCGATCGACCTGTCACCGCAGAACCGCTTCCTACGATCGATCGTCGCAGACGGACCGCTGGTCAGACGGCTGAACTCCTGCCCCGTGCGAGGCGTCCGCCAGGTCGGTCTTCTGTCCCTCGCGGACGCGGTCGGGGTCCCGCCCCACCTGCGGCCTGCGTTTCCCACCGTCGTGCTGGCGTATTTCCACGGCGGAATGTTGCAAAGACGTTCGGTTGACCGCATGGTGGGCAGAATCCTCGACCGTGAACCGGTGCGAAGCAACCAAGTGATGAGCGCGCTTGCCTCGGCCGTGAGTTGGGCGGCATCGTCTTGGCAGGTGCCCGACCTTCCAGACTCCTACTTCTACTTCAACGGGTCCGTCAACGGATCGGCCCAAAGCCAGTGCGCGCAGGTCGACACCGGCCTCGCGCATCTGGTCTGGGGAGCGCCTTCCAGGTGAGCCGCCTCACCCCCAGGCAGTTGCGACCCCGAACCCGCGCGCGCAATCTCTCGCCGGCGTCGGTCCTCGGGATCGCCTACCTGCTCGGCTCGGTACCGGTCGCCAACCTGGCGAGCAAGGCTCTTCGCGGGGTGGACCTGCGCGACGTCGGGAACGGCACCGTGTCGGGAACCGGCCTCTACAGCGTGGCGGGGTTCGCGCCTCTAGCCGTGGCGGGCTGCCTCGAGTTGGCCAAGGGGGCAGCGGGTCCCTTGATTGCCGGTCGCGGTCGGCCGATGCTTCGAGCTGCCAGCGCCGGCGCCGCAGTGACCGGGCACAACTGGTCGCCTTTCCTTCGGTTCTCGGGAGGGCGCGGGCTATCGGTGGCCATGGGCTCCCTGCTCGCCTTCGCGCCCGAGGGATCTGCTCTTATCGGGGCCGGACTCGGGATCGGTCGCCTCTCCGACGAGACCGGGCTCGGGAGCTTCGCGGCGGTCGCCGCCCTTCCTGCCCTGCTTTACCGCTCCCGCGGTCGCGCCGGTGCGGCAGCCGGGGCGCTTATCGCGATCCCGGTCATCGCCAAGCGGCTCGCCGGAAACGGCAGGCCGGCCAAGTCCCGAGCAACGGTTTACCTGAACCGGTTGCTGTTCGACAGCGACGACCGCGGAACCGATACGACCCCCCAACTCTCCTCCGAGCGCGGCGACATCAGGGAGGCGGGAGGGTGGTTGATGGCCGATCCGCACAAAGGCCACAACTAGCGCGCCGGCGCCTCCCGAAAAGCCGATTTACCCTCGTTTCCAAGTATCGCCCCAGCTGCTCGAGGCTCGTTAGCCCGTGCCTCACTGCCCCACCTATACGGCCCCGCGGGCTGTTGGATCAATGTTGGGCTACAGCAGGGCTCCCCGCGTACCGAGACGGAGGCATGGCGACTACGATCTCAGAGGTCCGGTGCGGACCAGACTCCGCTGTAGCCGGGTTCGACGCACGCACCGACGACCGAGAGGCTAATTCGCTGGGCCATGCGAGATTTGTTGATGAAGATCCGGCCTTGCGCGGGAAGAACCTTAAGGTGACCCCCACAAAAGTGTTCCGGCTGTTGGCCGGCGCTCTGCCTGCGTTGCTCGTCGCCACCATCATCCCCCTCTCGCTCTTCTACTCCGTCTCGGCGGCCGCCGGCATGAAGGCCGGGATCATCGCTTCGCTGTCCTGGGCCTACCTGATGCTCGGACACCAGATCGTTACCACCAGGAGGATGTCCGGCCTGCTGATGATCACCGCGTTCACCCTGACGGTCCGCTGCGTCACCTGGGTGATCCACCAGTCGACCTTCACCTACTTCGCCGTCCCCGTGGCCGAGACGATCGGGATGGGCGCATTATTCGTAGTGACACTCGCCCTCGGCCGGCCGCTCCTGGTGAGCTTGGCCCGGGACTTCGTGCCCTCCCTGGGTGACCACCTGAGCCACGACAAGCACCAGCGGCTGGTCCGCCACCTCTCGTGCGCGTGGGGGATCGTCTACCTCGGATCGGCCTCCACGTCGGCCTTCCTACTCCTCACCCAGAACATCCACTGGTTCCTGCTTCTGCACCAGATGTCGGGCTGGATGTGGACGGGGACCGGGCTGGTCTTCTCGTTCCTGTATGGCCGGCGCCACGCCAAGGAGCTGTTCGCCGTGGCCACCAGCGGGCTCCGTCCCAGCATCGCCTAGCCGGTCCGCGCCGCAGGCGCCTCGCCCCGCCTTGCTGGTCGGCCCCGCCCCCCGAGATAGTTAGCTATGCGAAATGGGTAGAGAAAAGCTGCTATAACAACTTTTCTCTACCCACCTGCCACCTGCCATTGCCCGTCGTCGACCCGCACGTCTTCTGCATAACTGGCCAGGGTTGACCGGCGGGGCTGTCTACCGGGGCGTAACCCTGGCCAGTTCGCGCGGCTGCTGAGCGGAACGAGTGGACAAAGTTGGGCGTTGTTGGCGGCCTAAGCCGGCGAACACTGGCCAGTTTTGCGTGGGGCCGGCGTGGATCGGGTGGCAACTAGCCGTCAATATGAGCCAGGCCCGACCGATCGGACGGACTGCCCGGGCGGGGTTGGGGCCCCGCCCGGATCCCGTGTCACGGCCCGGCGTGGGGGTTGGGGTCCCCACGCTCGGGAGGAGGGCGGGGTTGGGGCCCCGCCCGGGTCCCGTGTGTTACGGCAGGCTGAGCAGGGCGGCGGTCGGGGTGCCGAGGCCGGTGACGTCGTCGTAGCCGGGGGTGCCCTGCAGGCTGAGGGTCTGGTTGGCTGTCCTCAGCACGTACGACAGGCCGGCGGTGGCGTCGACGCCGTTGACGTAGTTGGTGCGCACCACCGCGACGGTCGACGCCGGCGAGGTCACGTCACGGAACGAACCCGCGTTGGCGTAGAAGAGCGGGTTGGAGAACCCGTGCGGCGTACCACCAGCTTGGACTGCCGCCTGGTCGGCGAGGGCCACGATGCCCGAGAAGATCGGCGAGGCGAGGCTCGTGCCACCGAGGCGGTACTCGGAGTACTTGACCGTCCCGTCGGGGAAGGTCTGGGTCTGCCCGACGAGCAAACCCGCGTTGGGGTCGGCAAGAGCGGCAACGTCCGGGACCGCACGACCGACGCGGCCCTGGCTCTGGGGGCTGAACAGCGACTGCGGCACCACCCCGTTCTGGTAGGACGGCTCGCCGAAGATACGGCTCAC
>CAZCCS010000382.1:0-3331 GCA_964497005.1 uncultured Acidimicrobiaceae bacterium
CGGTTCCTCAGCGGCGCTGGCTGTCGCTGCGGCTGCGGCGGCCGGCGCAGATGATCCGTTCGAGGTGGGAGCCGAAGTCGACGGCCACCCCGAGAACGCGGCCGCGTCCTCTTACGGCGGCCTCGTCGCCGCGACGAAGGTCGGGGGGCGGCCGGTCGTACGCCGATTGGTGCTCGACAGCGACCTGGCGTTCGTCGTATTGGTGCCCGACCGACAGCTGCTGACTTCCGATGCGCGAGCGGCGCTGCCGGAACAGGTCCCGCACTCCGACGCGGTCTTCAACCTCGGGAGGATGGCCCTGCTGATTGCCGGCTTGGCGGATCGCCGCGCGCTCATCCCCGAGGCGGGAGAGGACCGCTTGCATCAGCAGGCCAGGTCTCGGTTGTTTCCGGAGGCGCCGGCCCTCCTGTCGGGCCTGCGAGACGCCGGAGCGCTCATGTCGTGCTGGTCCGGAGCGGGGCCGAGCCTGCTCGCGGTGTGCTCCGCGAGCGGGGCGGAGGAGGTCGCCGAGGCGGGCCGACTGCTAATGAATGATATGAAAGTCAGTGGAAATGCATGGGTCCTGGAGCCCGATATAGGGGGGGTCACCGTTTCGCGCGGAAAGAGTGAGTAGCGTGAACGGGTTCCATCAGCGACCGAGGAGGGACCGGATATGGCCACCTACGAGGGCTACTGCGTCAAGTGCAAAGAGAAGCGTCAGTTCGATGGCCAGGAAGTCACGCTGGCCAACGGGCGGCCCGCAGCCCAGGGGACTTGCCCCGTCTGCGGCACCAAGATGAACAGGATGCTCGGCGGGAAGAAGTAACCAGACGGGCGCCGGGCCTCGGCCCGGCGCCTGACTTCCCCCAATAGACTCGCCCGGTGCGGTACTGGCTCGAGACCCTCGGGTGTCCCAAGAATCAGGTTGACTCTGACAAGTTGGCCGGAACCCTTGAGGCCGAGGGCTACGGACGTGCCGCTTCGCCGGCCTCGGCGGATCTTGTCGTCGTAAACACTTGCGCTTTCATCGAGGAAGCAAGGCAGGAGTCGGTTGACACGATCCTCACTCTGAGCCAGGCGCGCCGCTCCGGCGCGAGGGTGGTAGTCACGGGCTGCATGGCCGAGCGCTACGGGCAGGAGCTCGCCGAAGCGCTGCCGGAGGTGGATCTGGTCGCCGGCTTCGGGGTGCCGGTGACGCTCGGACAAAAGCCGAACGAACTCGGGGGCGTGCCGAGCGCGATCCCGTCCTTCGACCTGCTCAACCTGCCGCGCCCACCGGCGAGCGCTCCGTGGGCTTACGTCAAGGTCGCCGAGGGCTGCGACCGCAACTGTGGTTTCTGCGCCATCCCGTCGTTCCGCGGTCGCCAGCGTTCGCGCTCTCCGGAGGACATCCTCGCCGAGGTCGACAACCTGGCAGTCGAGGAGGTCGTCCTCGTCGCGCAGGACCTCGCTGCTTACGGTCGAGACTTGCCCGGGATGAGCCGGCGCCGGCGGATCGAGGAACTTATTCGAGCGGTCGCTGAACAGGTGAGCCGGGTGCGGCTGCTCTACCTGTATCCATCTGAGCTCGACGACGGTCTGATCCAAGCGATGGGTGATACGGGTTGCCCCTACTTCGACTTGTCGTTGCAGCATGTGTCGCGCCCGTTGCTTCGGAAAATGCGTAGGTGGGGCGACGGCGAACGCTTCCTGAAGAGGGTCGAGCAGATCCGACGCTCAGATCCGCAGGCCGCGTTCAGGTCGTCGTTCATTGTCGGCTATCCCGGCGAGACCGAAGAAGACCATGACCTGCTCCTCGCGTTCCTGGAGGAAGCAGACCTGGACTGGGCGGGGTTCTTTCCTTTTTCCCTGGAGGAAGGCACCTACGCTGCGGGGTTGGCGGACCAGGTGCCCGCGGGTCTGGCGGCGGATCGGCTCGCCGAGGCCTCGGAGCTGCAAGACCGGATCACAGCCCGCCGGCGCCGATCGCTCGTCGGTCGCACGCTGCGGGTCCTCGTCGACGAGCCCGGGGTGGCGCGCAGCCACCGCGAGGCGCCCGAGATCGATGGTGTGGTGCGGGTCTCATCGCATCTTCGCCCGGGAAGCTGGCAGGACGTGGTGGTCATGGGGGCCGAGGGCCCGGATCTAGAGGCTGAACCGGCGCTCGCGGGAGCAAGTTGATGGCGACGAAGGTTGCCGGCAAGTTCGAGCCGAGCGCGTTGGCGACGCCCGCCAATGCGATTACCGGCGCTCGCCTGCTCGCCACTCCGCCTCTGCTCGTGCTGGTGGTGCACTTCGGGGTGTCGTGGGTCGCCGCGGCGGCCTGGGTGATCGTGGCCAGCACCGACTTCCTTGACGGATGGGTCGCCCGCCGTCAGGGCGCCACGACATCTGGAGCTTTCCTCGACCCGCTCGCCGACAAGGTTCTCGTCCTCGGTGCTCTCGTTGCGCTCGCGGCCATCGGGTTGGCGAGCTGGGTCCCGGTGGCGATCATCGGGGTGCGGGAGATGGCGATGAGCCTCTACCGGTCCGCGGTCGCTCGCAACGGCATTTCGGTGCCGGCCCGCCCGTTGGCAAAGATGAAAACCGCCGCCCAGGACCTGGCCGTTGGGTTCATCCTCCTGCCCGTGACCGGGTTGCACGACCGTTGGATCGGGCAGACCTTCCTGTGGGTGTCCGTCGCGCTGGCGCTCATCAGCGGGGCCCAGTACTTCTTCGACAGCCGGCAGCCGCCCCGAGCGGCGCGGGGAGTTGCAGCCGTCGAGGCTCACGCGGAGATCTGACCCGTGCGATGCGAGGTGCTGGCTGTGGGCACGGAGCTGTTGCTCGGCCAGGTGGTGGACACGAACTCGGCTTGGATCGGCGAGCAGTTGGCCACGGCGGGGATCGACTGCCACTTCCAGGCGAAGGTCGGCGACAACCAGCCCCGGATAGTCATGGCAATCCGGCAGGCGTTGGCGAGGAGTGACGCGGTCATCTGCTGCGGAGGGCTGGGGCCGACGCAGGACGACATAACCCGCGAGGCGATCGCAGAGGTGCTGGGCGTCCCGCTGGAGTTGGATGAGGAGATTGCGGGGCGGATAGAGGAGATGTTTTCGAGGCGGGGGAGGGGCATGGCGCTCAACAACCTGCGCCAGGCGGAGGTGCCTCGGGGAGCTTCGGTCATCCCGCAGGTTCGGGGAACTGCTCCTGGGCTGATCTGCAGGCTGGGCGACCGCACCATCTACGCCGTGCCCGGGGTGCCGGGCGAGATGCGTGAGATGGTGGGGAGGGCGGTGATTCCGGATCTGGTGTCGTTGTCGGGGGTGCGGGCGACGATCTCCAGCCGGACGCTGCGCACATGGGGGATGGCGGAATCGACGTTGGCCGAGGT
>CAZCCS010000383.1:0-3326 GCA_964497005.1 uncultured Acidimicrobiaceae bacterium
GATCGTTACGGTCACCTGAGTGGACGGGCCGACGCTCGGTGACACGCCTCCCAGCGTCATGACCACCTTGTTGGCCGTGGTGCTCCCATCGACGGCGCTGGTCGTGACTGCGCTGATGTTCGTACCCGCGCTTCCCCCAGAGATGCTGTACCCCGGACATCCGGTGAGACAAGAAAGCGATGAAGGCGAGGGAAACAAGGTTCCCGGAGGAGCGATGAAGGTGATCGTCGAGTTGCTGCCGAGCGCGCCCCCCGTACTCGTCGTGAACGGAACAGTGTACGAGCTCGTTGCGCCCGCAGTCGGGGTTCCTAAGGTCACCGTTCCAGGGGTCACCGAGCCCGGGGGCGGCCCGCTGAGGTTAGTGAGTTTGAAGCTCCCAGCAGTGACTCCGGGAACCGGATTGGCTCCGTTCATCAAAGTCGCGCTGACCGTGTAGGAACCGGCTGTCCCGTTGGCGGTAAGGGTGGTCGACGTATAGGTGCCATTGGCGGCGCTGGCCGAATCGGTGGCGCCACCACCGCTGAAGGAAGCGGATGCAGGGCCCGGCCCTGCAGTGTTGAACAACACGGTGTCGCTGTTGGGTGTCTCGGAGTTGCCAAAGGCGTCGACCACGGTGGCCACCAACTTCTGGGCGAACTGGGTCGAGATGACGGTCGATTGGTTGTCACCGCCGGTCGCGACGATCGAGGCGGGGGCTCCGGCTGTCACGCTGTACGCCGGGCTGGTGGCTGGGGTGGTGTCGGTCGAGGTCGACTCTTGGAGGGTGTAGGTGCTGGAAGCCGCCGTCGGGTTCTCAACGCTTTGGATGACGAGGCTCACCAACGTGTTCGCAGAGATCGCGGACGGAACCGTCACCGCGACCTGGTTGGGGGATACCGATGCCCCAGTTGCCGACGTCCCGTTGACCTGGTAGTTGGTGCAAGGAGTCAAACACGAGGGAAAGACCGTGCCTGCGGGGGCGACGATAGTGATCGTTCCACCGATCCCGACCGCACCGGTAGCGCTCGTAGTGAAAGGAATGGTGTAGTCGGAGTTACCACCCGCGACCGGATTGCTCAGACTTGGCTGCCCGGGCGCGACGGATGTGCCACCTGCCGCTTCTGCCGGGTTTGCTGCTATTACCGAAGCCAACGCGGGCGCGGTGAAGGTTGTCGCAGCAATCGCGACTGCAATCCACCGCGCACGAGCGCGTTCCGCCCGCCGCCGAACGAGCCACATTTTCATTTGTCCTGCCTCCCGGGGACTGCCCCTTCGATTCTCACCGCCGTTAAGGTTCGCCCTAATCGCGGCTACACCTTCGGAGCACCTTAGTGATTCGTACTGTTCGCGTCTAGGACAGATCTGACGTGAAGCAGCAGCGCCTCGCGAAGCTCCGGTGGGTCGAGGACTTCGCAGGGGGGCGAGAAACCAGCGAGATAGGCGACCATCCGATCCAAGCTGGGCGCGCCCAACTCGACGAGAGTCCCCCCTTCCGTGCCTTCGAGGATGGCGAAGGTCCGCGGGACCTGCTTGGTCGCTTCCTCTACCGGCAAGGGAATGCGGATCCTCGCATTAAACGGGAAGCTCGCCATGCTGATCCCCTCGGTAACCATCGCCACCGGGTCAGGCGGGTCGACGATCTCGAAGGTGGTGCCAACCGACTCGGGATCTCGTAAGCGGTCCATCCGGAACGTGCGCCAATCACGCCGGTCGATGTCGCGGGCCACCAGGTACCAACGCCATCCGCTTCGCACCAAACGCAGTGGCTCGACCAGCCTGTCAGAAGGGCTTCCCTTCTTGTCGACGTAGGCGAACCTCACTCTTTCCCTGGCACTGCAGGCGTTGGCGAACAGCACCAGGTGGGCGGCGTCGACGGTGGGTCTTTGTCCGGTCCAAAGCATCGAAGAAGTGCTCTCGTGAACGGCGCGCACCCTCCGTGCCAAGTGGGCGGGCAGGATCTGATCGAGCTTCGCGAGGGTTGAGACCGCCGACTCCTCCATCCCGGTCACGCTTCCGTCGACGGCGCTTCGAAGCCCTATAGCCACTGCCACCGCCTCGTCGTCGTTCAGCAGCAACGGGGGAAGGCGGCCTCCCCTGCCGAGCTCGTAGCCGCCGTACCGGCCCGAGGTCGCTTCGACCGGGTACCCGAGCACGCGCAACCTGTCCACGTCCCGTCGGACCGTTCGCTCGGTTACCTCGAGTCGCTCGGCCAGCTCTGTGCCGCTCCACGACGGGCGCGACTGCAGCAGCGACAACAACTCGAGCATGCGTCCCGGGGTGTCTCCCATAAGTCTCAGGATTTCTCACAACGAGGACGGTTTCTGTCCGCAATCGCTTTTACGGTCGCCAGCATGACAGATATCCAGGCAAGAGAGACGGTGGCTCCGCCCGTTGACCCGCGACGGTGGAGGGCGCTTGGTGTAATAGCCCTAGTCCAGTTCATGCTCGTCCTCGACGTGACGGTCGTGAACGTCGCTCTGCCGCACATACAGAGCGACCTCGGCTTCAGCCGCGCCGGGCTGGCCTGGGTGGTCGATGGTTACGTGCTGACCGCCGGCGGTTTGCTCCTGCTGGGCGGCCGGCTTGCCGACCTTCTCGGTCGCCGGCGAATGTTCATGATCGGGGTGGTGCTGTTCGCAGGGGCATCCGCTTTGAGTGGATCGGCGGCGGACCCGGGCATGCTCGTTGCCAGTCGCTTCCTTCAGGGAGTGGGCGAGGCGATCGCGTCGCCGGCGGCCTTCGGGTTGGTCGCGCTCCTATTCACCCAACCCAAAGAGAGGGCGCAGGCGATCGGCATCTTCGGCGGGGTCGCCGGACTGGGGGGCACGTTGGGTCCCGTGATCTCGGGCCTGCTGATCTCCGGCCTGTCGTGGCGGTGGATCTTCTTCGTAAACGTGCCGGTTGCCGTTTTCGCGGTCCTGGCTGTGGCGCGCATGGTCGACGAGAGTCGGGCCGAACGGGTGCCCGTCGGTGACGGTCGGTCCCGGCCCGATGTGGCGGGAGCGGTTGTCGGAACCGCAGGTCTGTGCGGCATCGTGTACGGGTTCATCGCTGCCGGCAACCATCCGTGGGGCTCCTCTCAGGTGGTCGTACCGCTGATTGCTGGGATCGTCGCTCTCGCGATGTTCGTGGGATTGGAGAGGCGGGCGGAGGACCCGTTGATCCCGCCTCGTTTTCTTCGCAACACCACCCGGGTGACCGCCAACGCGGCGAACCTCGTCTTCGCGAGCGTCTTCTTCACGGTGTTCTTCCTCATGACCCTCTACTTCGAGCAAACGCTCCACTTCTCGGCGCTTCGAACCGGCCTGGCCTACCTCCCGGTCGGCTTGTTCATCGGGGTGGGGATC
>CAZCCS010000384.1:0-3324 GCA_964497005.1 uncultured Acidimicrobiaceae bacterium
TTCCCGGCATCCTCCAGGGAGATGGTCGATTCGACCACCGCGTCGAGAAGGCCGCTGCGGGTGTGCATCGACCGGACGACCTCGTCCATGCGGGCGAGCTCCTCGGCGGTCGCCGACACCACCAGATCGGGACCTTCGGCGATCACTTGCAGGTCGTCGTCGGTGATCAGCGTGGCGATCTCCACAATGGTGTGCACCGAGGGATCGAGCCCGGTCATCTCCAAGTCCATCCACGCCAACATGAAGGTGACGATAGCTAAATAGTCCCGGCGGCTCCTTGCTCGGTACCCTCGGAGGATGCTCGAGATCCCCGTCGTGGTGCTCGACCCGGACCTCCCGATGCCGTCCTACGCGCGCGCCGGTGATGCCGGCGCGGACCTGGTCGCACGGAACAGCGCCGTGGTGGAGGCTGGAGGGGGCCGGGCGTTGGTGCCGACCGGAATCCGGGTGGCCATCCCCGAGGGATTCGCCGGTTTCGTGCAGCCGAGAAGCGGTCTCGCTCTTCGGCACGGGATCACCCTTGCGAACAGCCCCGGGCTGATCGATTCCGGCTACCGCGACGAGCTGGCGGTGATAGTGATCAACACCGATCCGAAGGACGATTTCAAGATCAACCGCGGTGATCGCATCGCCCAGCTGGTCATCCAGCGGGTCGAGAATGCATCATTCACACCGGTTGACGAGCTTCCCGAATCGGAGCGCGGCCTCGGCGGCTTCGGGCACACCGGGCGGTAGGAGTGCCCGAACTGCCAGAGGTCGAGGCGCTTGTGCGTTTTCTTGACGAGAAGTGCGCGGGCGAGACGATCTCACGAATCGAAATTGCCGCCCTTTCGGCCCTGAAGACCTACGACCCTCCCCTCGAGTCCCTGCGCGGCAGGAAGATCGAGCAGGTGAGCAGGCGTGGCAAGTACTTGATCCTCGATGTGCCACCGTCCTTCATCGTCATTCACCTTGCGAGAGGAGGCTGGGTTCAATGGCGAGACCCGTTGCCGCCGGGAAGGGCCAAACCGGGTCGCGGTCCTCTTGCCTTGCGGGTCGGCCTGGGTAACGGTTCCGGCTTCGACGTGACCGAACAGGGAACCGAGAAGCGGTTGGCCGTATGGGCCACCAACTCGCCAGCCGGCTTGGAGGGGGTGGCAAGGCTCGGTCCGGACCCGCTGGATCCCAACTTCGACGCCGCGACGCTGGGGTCGCTGCTCGCCGGTCACTCGGGGAACCTCAAGACCGTTCTAACCGACCAGTCCGTCATTGCCGGCGTGGGCAACGCCTACTCCGACGAAGCGCTGCACGCCGCGAAGATGTCGCCCTACAAGCCCGCGGGCAAGCTCAGCGACGCCGAAGTCGCGGCCCTTTACGAAGCGCTCGTCGGGGTGTTGCGCGATGCGGTCAACCGATCGCTCGGCCTTCCTGCGAGCGGCTTGAAGTCCGAGAAGAAGAGCGGTCTCTCGGTGCACGGTCGCACCGGCCAGTCCTGCCCGGTGTGCGGCGACACGATCCGGGAGGTCTCGTTCTCCAGCAAGTCAATGCAGTACTGCCCGACCTGTCAGACCGGCGGAAAGCCGCTCGCTGACCGCCGGCTCTCGCGGCTTCTGAAGTGAGCGACCAGAGCGGAGGCTTCGAGGAGACCGAGCATCGCGGGATTCGCTGGCAACGCCACGCTGCGGGTCCGGTGAGGTTCTTCGATCCCAATACTTCTGCGTGGGTCGACTGGGCCCCGGGTGTCGATGCTCCTCCAAGGCCTCCAGGATGGGATCAACCGGTCCCCGCCCGAACGCAACGTCCCGGCTGGCACACCCGGTGGCGTCTCATCCCGCTCATCGCCACGGTCGTGGTGGTGGTGATTGCGATCGTCCAGGTGCTGCGCCCGTCATCAAACGCGGTGAGGAACGAGACGGCGTCGACTCAGGCGATGCTCGGCAAGTGCCTCGCTCAGCACGGCACGGAAGATGGCCACCCTCGCTACTCGCCCACGCCGGTCGCCTGCTCCTCGCCCTCCGCTTCGATGAAGGTCGTGGCGGTCGTGGCTTCCCGGCCAGGAAGCCCGCTCTGCCCGGCCGATACCACGGGCTACGAACTGCTCTATACGGGCGTGCAATATCCGCACATTCTGTGCCTGACTCCTGTCCAGCAGGGCGGGGTCAAGTAGGGGCTTTCTGCTAGCCTGGCTGTCCGCTGCGGACGTGGCTCAGTTGGTAGAGCACAACCTTGCCAAGGTTGGGGTCGCGGGTTCGAATCCCGTCGTCCGCTCTCAGAAGTGAGGGGTCAGCGCATCTGGCGGATCGCGTCGATCTAGGGGACGACGATCGAATTGATGGCTGCCGCCCCAGGTCATTTCGTGCACGTACGTCCCGGAAGCGACCACTTGCTTCTAAACGGGCCGTTCTTCGCAGGCTTTCTCACATGGGCCGGTCGGGCTGCTGACAACCTCGGCTCCATCATGGAGACTACGAAGCTATGGAAGGGGCAAATAATAAAGACGCGATCGAACTGGAAGACGTGCGCCGCCATGTGCGCGTCCTCATCGACGTGACAGAACTCGGATATCTAGATGAGCACGATGATCGCCTGCTCCGACGCCTGCTCGAACAAGAGAGACAACTCGTGGAGAAGCTGGCCGAATAGCCATGCGCCCGAACGGGGCACCCGTGCCCGAACCGTGATCGGCTCGTCATTCAGAAGCTCAATCGGCGATGTTCTGCGTTAGCGCTCGGCGCGTCTGACCGAAGGCACAAACCTCGTCTGCGGGCCATCGAGGCGGGTTACTGTTCGGCCGAGTCCGGGCGCGGTTGTTCGCAGATGGGAGTCGTGGGTGCCTGAGCAGGTGATCGTCGTGGGGGGCGGACCGATCGGATTGGCGACTGCGATGCTCTTGGCCGCCGAAGGTCGCGAGGTCACTGTGTTGGAGAAAGACAAGCAGGAACCCCCAGACCTGGTCGAAGACGCCTTCGAATCCTGGGAGCGAGCTGGTGTGGGGCAGTTCCGACAAGCGCATTTCATGCAGCCGTTGTTCCGTCATCTGTTGGACACCAATCTGCCGATGGTGAGCGAGACGCTCGCGGCGCTGGGCGGCCGGCGGGTCAATATCTTGCCCGGCCTGCTGAAGCACCTCACAGACAGGTCTCCTAGACCTGACGACGGGAAGTACGAGACGCTCACGGGCCGCCGACCGATCGTCGAGCGTGCCTTTGCCGAGGCCGCGGCAGAGACCGCTGGGGTTACCGTGCTGAGAGGGGTCGGCGTCCAAGTCCCCCTCGCCGGAGCGTCTCTGCTTCCCGGGATACCCCATATCAGCGGGGTGCGCACCACCGCCGGAGCAACGTTATC
>CAZCCS010000385.1:0-3299 GCA_964497005.1 uncultured Acidimicrobiaceae bacterium
GCGAGGGCACGCAGGCGTCCACAGCGGCAGTGATCCCTTTCCCCGCGATGCTCGATCGCCGCGCCGCCGGCGAGCCCCTCCAATACGTTCTCGGGCACTGGAGCTTCAGGACTCTGGACCTGATGGTGGACCGCCGGGTACTCATTCCCCGGCCGGAGACCGAACAAGTGGTAGAAGCCGCCCTCCGGGAGCTCGACGCCGCCCGCGACCACGACCCCGGACGTTCCCTGGTCGCAGTCGACCTCGGCACCGGCTCGGGTGCGATCGCCCTGTCGATCGTCGCCGAGCGCCGGCGGGTCAAGGTCTGGGCAACCGACGTTTCGCAAGGCGCGCTCGACGTAGCCTCCGCCAACCTCGCCGGCATGGGGGGGTTCCCAGCCACCCGGGTCCAGTTTGCTCGGGGATCGTGGTGGGCTGCGTTGCCGGATGATCTAAGAGGGAACGTCAATCTGGTCGTCTCCAACCCGCCTTACGTGTCCGCCGGCGAGATGGCGAGCCTCGACCCCGTAGTCCGTGACTGGGAGCCTGTCCATGCTCTGGAAGGCGGACCCTCCGGACTCGAGGCGGTCGAGGAGATCCTCGCGGATGCGACCGATTGGCTCACTGCTGAGGGGGCCGCGGTGATCGAGATCGCTCCGCACCAGGCTGAAGCCGCAGCAGGCGTCGCTCGCAAGCACGGCTTCGCCGAGGTCCATGTGGTTCCAGATCTCGCCGGCCGCGACCGTGTCCTGGTGGCACGTCTGGCCGGCGGTTAGAGGAACGGACGATCACGGTGGCGGTGTCACGAGTCGTTCCCGCTTTCGGGGACCCACCTCCCGCGGATGCCATCGCGGCGGCAGCTGAGGCGTTGCGGGAGGGCGACATCGTCGGGGTTCCCACGGACACGGTGTACGGGCTTGCGGCGGACCCCTGGCATTCGGGGGCCGCGGACAGGTTGTTCCGGGTCAAAGGGCGACCGAGGAGTGTCGATCTTCCGCTGCTGGTGTCCGGCGAGGATCAGGCGTTGAGCCTCGTCACCGGTGTGCCGGACGCGGCGTTGAGGCTGATGAAGGCCTTCTGGCCGGGCGCTCTCACCCTGGTGCTACCCCGCCGCCCGGACCTGACCGCGGACCTGGGAGACGAGGACGCGACGATCGGCATCAGGTGCCCCGCACACCCGGTTCCCCTCGCCCTGTGCCGGGAAGTCGGCCCGGTGGCTACCACCAGCGCCAACCGCCACGGGCAGCCGCCGATGACCAACGCATCCGCGCTGGCCACGACCCTGAACGGCGTCTCCATCGTGTTGGACGCCGGCGAATGCGCAGCGCAACCGTCAACCGTTGTCGACGCCACTGGCGAGACCCCGCGACTGCTGCGGGAGGGCGCGGTTTCCTGGGAGGACATCCTTCCCATCGCCTACACCTAACAGCCCCTTGACGCGCCCCTGAGCCAACTTGCCCCTAAACGGGGTGGCATGGGACGATGCAGCACGTGCCGATATTCCGCCCCGGAGCAGGGGAATTTTTTTCCTGCCCAGACGCGGACACGGAAGTTGCCGCCGCTGAGCAGGTAGTTTCCGGGCAAGGCGATGATGGAGAAGGAAAAGCCAGGGATCTTGGTGTTCGCCGGCATCGGCATGATGAACGCCATATGTTTGGGAGCCGGGTTGGTGGGCGGATGGTTCGCCGACAAGGCTCTTGGAACATTGCCCCTGTTCCTGATGATCGGCCTTGTCCTCGGGGCGCTTTTCGGCGTATTGGCGACCAGGTCGGAGTTTAAGAGATACTTCTAGCCCTCCGCGACCGATTTTTTTATCTCCCGAAATCAGGATAGAGACCAAGTAAAATCTCTACGGAACCGTTACCACCACCAAGACCTTGCTGACAGCCTTTCCCCTCACAGAAATTGACCGTGTCGTCCGCAGGACGGTCTATTCGACCATCGCTGTCGGACTCGTCGCCGCGGCCGTTGCCGTGCTCCTGGGACAACCGCTGGTCGCGCCGGGCCTCGCGCTCGGCATCGGCCTCGCAGTTGCCAACCATCGGGTTTTCCAGTCGTCCGCGCTGAGGTTCACCACACCCGAAGGTGTGATCAGCCGCAAGCCCTTCGCAGGCAGCGTCGCCCTCCGCCTCGGCGCGTGCACTGTGGTTGCGATCGGTCTGCTCATCCTGGACCGCCCACTCGGGTGGGGAGTGGTGGCCGGCCTGGCGTTGTTCCAGGCCGCGATGCTTCTCAACGCGATCGTTTCGCTCGTCCACTACCAGCGCCAGGACATCGGCTCCTTGGGAACGTCTGAGGTCTCCGATGAGTAATCTGACCGGAATCCTCGCCGTCAACATCCCCGTTGGCGAACACGTGACCCGCAAGGTCGGCGGGTTGACCTTCAACCTCGACACGATCTGGACCACCGCGGTTGCGATGGCGATTGTCCTCGGGATGGGTTTCTATCTGCGCCGTCGGGCCACGTCCGGGGTGCCCGGACGCCTGCAACTCGTGTGGGAAACCGTCGTGAGTGCCGTTCAGGACCAGGTGGAGAACGCCCTCGGGCCCCAGTACCGCAACGTTGTGCCTCTCGCTGTCGGGATCTTCCTGTTCGTCCTCGTCGCCAACTGGTTGGAGATCCTGCCGGGCCTGTTCCACAACACCGACTACAGCCCCTCGCCCACCGCCGACGTCAACCTCACATACGCCATGGGCCTAAGCGTGTTCGTCTTGTTCACCGCGGCTGCGATCAGGAAAAAGGGCCTCGGTGGCTACGTCAAGAACTACTTCCGCCCTCCGAGGTGGATGTTCCCGATCCACATCATCGAGGAGATCAGCAAGCCGCTGACGCTGGCGCTGCGGCTTTTCGGGAACCTCTTCTCGGGCGGGATCATGATCGCCCTGCTGATCGCGTTCCCGCTCAAGTTCTTCCCTGCCAGCCTCATCTTCACCCCGATTTGGAAGATCTTCGACATGTTCATCGGGGTCATCCAAGCGTTCATCTTCGCCCTGCTGACGATCCTCTACTACCAGTTTGCGATCGAGGAGGGCGGGCACTGAACATGACCGCTCTTGACCAACCCAGATAGCAACGACGCAGAAGGCCATCGAGCTGGCAGGTGCCTTCGCCGGCGCGGGTCTAGCCCTCGGGGGTGGCGCCATTGGTGCCGCCGTCGGTGACGGACTCGCCGGCAGCCAGACCATCGCCGGCATCGCCCGTCAGCCGGAGGTGCAAGGCCGCCTCTACACAACCATGTTCCTGATCGTCGGCTTGGTCGAAGGCATGTACTTCATCAACTTGGCTTTTGCCGCGCTCTTCGTATTCGTTCTGGCAAAGG
>CAZCCS010000386.1:0-2138 GCA_964497005.1 uncultured Acidimicrobiaceae bacterium
TCGATGGTCGACGAGCTGAACGCGAAGGGAGTGCTCGCCTCCACGGCCATCATCATCACGGCGAAGCACGGACAAGCCCCGATCGATCCGAGCACGCTGCACAAGATCGGGAGTGCCGAGCAGGACGTGCTCACCAACGCCGGGGTCAACGCGGCTCAAGTTACCGACGACGACGTGGCGCTCATCTGGCTCAAAGACCAGAGCCAGACCGCCAAGGCGGTCGACGCGCTGAACGCCGACAAGACCGGCGCCAACACCGCTCACATCCAGACGGTGCTCTCGGGCGACCAGCTCGCGGATCAGTTCAACAGCCCGGCGAAGGACTCCCGCACCCCCGACATCATCGTCGAGCCGATTCCTGGCACGATCTATTCCAAGAGCAAGGCCAAAGTGATGGAGCACGGCGGTTTCGCCGATGACGACACCCATGTGGCCCTACTTGTGGTGAACGGAGCGAACATCCTCGACAACAAGACCGGCGACGGCACCAGCAACGATGCCGTTCGCACCTACCAGGTTGCACCGACGATCCTGTCCTTGCTCGGTCTGAATCCGAACAAACTTGACTCGGTGAGAACCGAGGGGGTCAAGGTCCTCCCCGACCTTTAGACCAAGACAGCCTTTTCATTGGAGCCCGACCGGCGCGCTCGCCGGTCGGGCTCTGCTGTCCCGTGCGATCAATGTGTGGCCGGGTAGTCGAATCCGACGGTGAAACCGTGGTACAGGACCAGCTGGTCCAGCTCGTCTCTGCAACTGTCCAATCGTCGGCTCACGATCCGAAACGGCGCCGACTGGAAGAAGGCCAAATTGGCCGACGACTCGGGGGTCGTCCTCGATCGGTAGACCAAGCCGTCCAGGTCGGGCCACCACTTCGGACAACAATCCGCTAGGAGGTGACAAGAGTCGAGGACGCTCTCCTCCTTGGCGGTGCTGATGCGGTCGTCAACTCCGAGTGCATCGAGGTTCAGTTCGGTGCGGAGGTCCAGAATCCGCAGATCCCGCTCAGCCACCAGATGGATGAGATGCTCAGCGGCGTGATCCTCGGGGATGTAGCGCCCTGTGCCCGAGTACCGCTCCCGCGCGGCTCCATGAAGGCTCGCGGCCGCGTACCGGGTTCGAAAAGCGCCCGACGCTGGGTCGAAGCGGTTCCGCGGTTGTGGGAACCCTGACCAGTCCCAAGACTTTGCGTCTTGGCTCTCTATTCTCCACCACTCCGCACCACTCGGCAGGGTTCGTCGGCGTAGACCTCGCGGCCGATTGTCTCCGAAGGTCCCGTATCGCTTGCCGGCCAAAGCTGACGATCAGCCGGCCAGCTCGACGAGTGTTTCCCAGGCGGCGTCCGACCAGGCCGGATCATCGAGCGCGTCAGCGATGCTCCGATCGCCGAGGTCCTCTCTCTCGATCCTCATGGCCCGGTCGGAGGCGACCGGATCGGTCGTAAAGCGCCTGAGGAGCTCGAGTATCCGGGGAAGATCTTCCCGGAGCTGCCCCCCGGAGAACTGCCATGTCGGGAACCACGTCGCGTTTCCGCTTTGCAACCCGATGAGCTTCCCCCGGCTTCGCATCCGGTGGACTGCCTGCGGCGTTCCCAGACCGAGGAACCTCTGGACCTCAGAGGTGTTAAGAGACGCCGCCCTCAGCTCTGCGACGGCGTTCCGGCGGCGGGTGGAGTTGACCTCCGAAGCCGCTGCCCGGACGTAGCTCCCCGCGCCTTGGGTGGCGGCGTCGAGCAACGCCGCCAAGGCGCCGCGAAAACCGGGGTCGGCCTGGACCCGTTCCTCAACTCGTGCCAACAGGTCAGCCGACGTCGCCATGCCGCCAGGCTACCCCGATCGAAACAATTGAAACGGGTTTCGGCGCGTTAGCCTTTCCTCATGCAAACCACGCCCGTATCCGAGCTCGGCCGGCGGGCGAAGGAAGCTGCCCGGATCGCGTGTCTGGCCTCTACCTCGGAAAAAGACGCTGCCCTTATCGCGGCGGCCGACGTCCTGGAAGCCGGGACCGACCGGGTGCTAGAGGCCAACGCCCTGGACGTGAATGCCTCCCTCGAATCAGGGGCCACGCCGACCGTGGTCGACCGGCTGCGCCTCGATGAGCGCCGGGTGGGTTCCTCCAACCTCCGTCGCGTGAATATACGC
>CAZCCS010000386.1:2148-3295 GCA_964497005.1 uncultured Acidimicrobiaceae bacterium
CCCAGTGGGGGAGACCGTCGTCGGGCGGGTGCGCCCGAACGGCCTCGAGATCCGTCAGGTCCGCGTGCCGCTCGGGGTGGTCGCCATCATTTACGAGAATCGCCCCAACGTGACAAGCGACGCCGCCGGGTTGTGCCTGAAGGCGGGCAACGCAGCGTTCCTACGAGGAAGCTCCGCCGCCTTGCAGTCGAACATCGCTGTGTCGACGTTGATCCGGGAGGGCTACGAGAAGGCGGGGATCCCCCCGGATGCTCTCGTGCTCGTGGAGGACACGAGCCATGAGTCGGCTCGCGAGTTCATGCAGATGCGACAGGTGATCGATTGCCTGATCCCTCGTGGCGGCCCCGCCTTGATCTCAGCTGTGCTCGAGCACGCCACGGTTCCCTATGTCATCGATGGCGACGGGAACTGCCATGTGTATGTCGACGCAGCGGCGGATCTGCAGATGGCCAAGGCGATCGTGGTCAACGCGAAAACTCAGCGGCCCAGCGTCTGCAACGCAGCTGAATCGCTGCTGGTACACCGCGACGTCGCCGGGGCCTTCTTGCGACTAGTAGAGCCGGGCCTTCGTTCGGTCGAGCTTCGCGGTGACGAGGACACCATCAAGATCCTTGGCGAGAAGCGGGTGTTACCAGCGACCGACGACGACTACTCGAGGGAATTCCTCGACCTCGTCATGAGCATCAGGGTGGTCGAGAGTCTCGACGCCGCTATTGACCACATCCGCCGCCACAGCTCTGGCCACACCGAGGCGATAGTCACCACGGACCTGCACGCGGCCCAACGGTTCCAGCGGGAGGTCGACTCTGCCGTGGTCGTGATCAACGCCTCGACGCGCTTCACCGACGGGGAAGAGTTCGGGTTCGGCGCCGAGATCGGTATCAGCACCCAGAAACTCCATGCACGCGGACCGATGGCTCTACGGGAACTGACCACCACCAAGTATCTCGTGACCGGTTCCGGACAGACCCGGACCTGACCGGAGGCGCTTGATACCTCTTTAATCGGGAGGAGTCCCGCGCCGAAAGCGCTTTCCAACGCCTCGTCCTACACCGCACCGGTGTAGCCCCCAGCGAGCACGACGGATACCCCCTTGCTCTAGCGATGCCGATAGCCGCCGGCAGACTCCTGTTCGGTGCCGGTAAGC
>CAZCCS010000387.1:0-3289 GCA_964497005.1 uncultured Acidimicrobiaceae bacterium
GCGGGAAACCTGCCGGCGAACATGGGTCCGTTCCTCGTCATCATCTTCGCCCTTCTCCTGATCGCGCACCTGGCGATGCGGCGCCTCGCCCCGAACGCCGATCCGGTCCTGCTCCCCACCGCCGGTCTACTAAACGGCATCGGCTACGTGTTCATCGCACGGCTCTCGAGCCACGAGGCGCGGCTGCAGGCGGTATGGACTGCGATCGGCATCGCGTGTTTCGTTGCCACGCTTGCCCTGGTCCGAAGGGCCCGTGATCTCGAGCGCTACCGCTACAGCTTCGCGTTCGCCGGCATCGCGTTGCTGCTCCTCCCGCTCGCCCCGGGGATCGGGGAGAACATCAACGGTGCCCGGCTCTGGATTCATCTCGGCTCGTTCAACTTCCAGCCCGGTGAGATCGCGAAGCTGGCGCTCGCCATTTTCTTCGCATCTGTGATGGTCGAGCGCGCCGACCTTCTTAGCCAGGGAACCAAACGCGTCGGAAGGTTCCTGGTCCTGGATCCCCGCTACCTCGCTCCCATCCTCGTGGCGTGGGCCCTGTCGCTGGTGATATTCCTCGCGGAAAACGATCTCGGCTCCTCGTTCCTCTTCTTCGCCCTCTTCATAGGCATGCTGTTCGTCGCGACCGGGCGCTTCTACTACTTAGGTCTCGGTGCCGGGCTGTTCGGGCTCGGCTCCCTCCTGGCGCTGAAGGTCGTCGGACACGCCAAGTCACGTGTCGACGCGTGGCTTAACCCTTGGCCCCACGCCTCTACCAGCGGGTACCAGATCATCCAGGGATGGTTTGCCATCGGGGCGGGCGGTCTCTTCGGCGAAGGCCCCGGGCAAAGCAACGCCAGCCATATCCCCGAAGCCTCGACCGACCTGATCTTCGCGGTTATCGCGGACGAACTCGGCCTGGTAGGGGCGGCTGCTCTGTTGTTCGGCTACCTGCTCATGGTCGGCACCGGGTTACGCGTCGCGGTGCGATGCGACCGCCAGTTCGAAAAGCTTCTCGCGACTGGTCTGTCGCTGGTCCTTGGCGTTCAAACATTCGTGATCGTCGGGGGGGTCACCCGGCTCATCCCCCTTACCGGCATCACCCTGCCCTTCGTGTCTTACGGCGGTTCGTCTTTGATCGCCAACTACATCCTGCTGGCTTTGCTGCTGCGGATCTCACACGACACCGAAACGGCACCCTTCCCCGCCGTTTCGGGTTTCGAGTTGGAAGAGGCGATGGCGGCGTGAGAGGCATGAACCGGCAGATCCGGTTGGTCGGGCTCGGCGTCATGGTCTTGTTCGTCGCCTTGTTCGTTCAGCTCAACTATCTGCAGATCATTCACGCGGGTGCGCTCGAATCCAACCCGCTCAACGGTCGTGCTGTCGTAAAGGAGTTCACCGCGAAGAGGGGCGACATCCTGTCGGCGGATGGTGTAACCCTCGCCACGTCGGTTCCGACCAACGACCAGTTCAAGTACTTGCGTCAGTACCCGACCGGTGCGTTGTTCGAGCCGGTGACCGGGTTCTTCTCTTTCACCTACGGTTCGGACGGCGCCGAGCGGACATACGACAAGGTGCTCACCGGAAGCCAGAGCCCCTTCCGTCTACCAACCAGCCTTAGCGGTCTGCGCCAACTTCTAACCAACCAGGACAAGAGCCAATCGATCACCTTGACGGTGATCGACAAGCTTCAAACGATCGCGCAGCAGCAACTCGCCGGCAGGACCGGGTCCGTGGTGGCCCTGAACCCGAAGACCGGCGCGATCCTGGCGATGTACTCCAACCCGAGCTTCGACCCGAACCAACTCTCGTCGCACAACCAGCAACAGGTCCAGGCGGCGTACAAAGCTCTGCAGGCTCAGCCTGGCGGGGTCCTCGCGCCCGGCGCGTACCGGCAGCGATGGTTCCCCGGCTCGACGTTCAAGATCCTCACCGCGGCCGCGGTGTACGACCATCAGCCGGCGCTTGCAACGAAGACCTACCCGACCCTCTCTGCCCTGCCCCTTCCGCAGACCACCAACCTCTTGCACAACTTTGCTGGTGAGACCTGTGGGGGTCAGCTTCCGCAGCTGTTCACTGTCTCCTGCGACACCGGTTTCGGACAGGTGGGGCTGGACCTGGGCGGGCAGTCCCTCAACAGCGAGGCGCAAAGCTTCGGCTTCGACCAGACGCCTCCGATCGACCTTCCTTTCGGTGTTCGTTCCAACTTTCCCTCGGCGAGCACGTTCGCCCAGGACCTGCCGGGCCTCGCCTACTCTGCAATCGGACAGCAGGACGTCCAGGCGACCCCGCTCGAAATGGCCCTTGCCGCTGCGGGAATCGCCAACGGCGGAACGATCATGACACCCCACGTGCTCGACCACGTGACCAGCTCACAGAACAAGACCGTCAGCACCTACCAGCCGAAGCCTTGGCTGCAGGCCACTTCCGCCTCCACCGCAGCCCAAGTGACCCAGCTGATGCTCTCGGTCGTCGACGCGCCCAACGGCACTGGGGCGGCGGCGCGGATCCCGGGCGTGGAGGTAGCCGCGAAGACGGGCACCGCCCAAACCGGCACCAACCAGATCGACGCGTGGTTCGCCGCCTTCGCCCCCGCGCAGAACCCAGAGATCGCCGTCGCGGTGATCCTGCCCAATCAGCCATCGGCCAACGAATATCAAGGCGGAACCCTTGCCGCTCCAATAGCCAAGGCGATGATCCAGGCCTACCTACAAACCAATCCGCCTGCACCCGTGACCCCGTCCCCCGCCCCGTAGGCTCGTAAACGAATGCAACAACAGCAGGTCTTCAGCGATCGCTACCAGTTGGTCAACCACATCGCCAGGGGCGGCATGGCCCAGGTTTACCTCGCGCGCGATCTGCTGCTGGACAGGCCGGTGGCACTCAAGGTCCTTTTCCCCGAACTGTCGGTCGACCGTGCGTTCGTGGAGCGGTTTCGGCGCGAGGCCAAAGCCGCAGCCAACCTGAGCCACCCGAACATCGTCTCGATTTACGACTGGGGACAGGGCGAGAACACCTACTTCATCGTGATGGAGTACGTGGCCGGCCACACTTTGTCGCAGATGCTGCGACAGGGCCCCCTCGACTCGCCGCAGGCGGCCAGCATCGCAGCCGACGTCGCCGCCGCTCTCGACTTCGCTCACCGTCACGGGGTCATCCACCGCGACGTCAAACCCGGCAACGTACTCATCAACGACTCCGGCCAGGTGAAAGTCGCCGACTTCGGGATCGCTAGGGCGGTCGGCGCCGGCGCCTCGGAGGACCTGACCCAGACCGGCTCGGTCATGGGGACCGCAACCTACTTCTCTCC
>CAZCCS010000388.1:0-3274 GCA_964497005.1 uncultured Acidimicrobiaceae bacterium
CATACCCGAGACCTGTTCCATGGTCGGGGCGAATCCTCCCCGATCCCGCCACGGTCCGTCGAGACCGAAGGCAGGCATGCGGACCATTACAAGTCGTGGGTTGACCTTTCGGAGGCGTTCATATCCGAGTTCGAAGCGCTCGATGACCCTGGGAGTGAAATTCTCGATCATCACGTCGGCCGAAGCGATGAGTCGGAGCAGTAACTCCCTTCCCCGCGGCTGGCTCAGATCGAGCGTGATCGAGCGTTTGTTCAGGTTGGCACCATGGAATATGGGTGACTTCTCATACCAGAGGGGATCGGCTGGAGAGCTAACAGAGTTGTAGCGCATGGCGTCAGGTCGCTGGACGGACTCGATCTTCAACACGTCAGCGCCCATCGACGCGAGGAACTGTGTCGCGGTGGGTCCAGCCCAGAACGCCGTGAAGTCGACCACCCTGAGCCCCGCCAACGGCGCGACGATTGGTCCATCATCTGAGTCGTTTCGGCCGACGAGAGCGGTCTCGGGTGGAACGCGGCTAGAAGACGGCGTCCACGCTGCCTTGGCTCCAAACGCGGGCGCAGGGTCGAAGGGCCTTGGAGGCGAATCGGAAAGCAACAAAGGGGATCGGGGCTGGAGGAAGCCCCGGGTCGGATTCCGGGTAAACACTCCACGCGCCTTGAAGTGGTCGAACTCGGATACATTGCTGCCAGTGCCGATCGGTACGGCTGGTACCCGGAAGGCCTCCGCCTCCCTCACGATCTCGTCGACAGTACGGACCGTCGTCCAGGCGTCGATGATCGCAGAGACCTCGTCGAACCGACGGACACGGTCGAGCCAGGTACGGAGTCCATCGTCTTCGAGAAGGTCAGCGCGTCCGATGAGCAGGCAGAAGTTCTCCCATTGCTCGCCAGTGACCGTACAGAAGCCGACCCATCCGTCCTTGGCTTCCGAAATGCAGGGAATTTCCCGCTTGCGTTCACCTGGGTGGTCAGTGCCGAGGAAGCTTCGAAGAACGCTTGGAAAAGGATTGAAGGTCAGGGCCATGCACTCGAGCATCGACAAATCCACGTGCACTCCGGTTCCGATGCGGCGGGCCTGCTCAACGGCAACCACCGCCGCCAAAGCCGCGAAGGTCCCGGCAGCCCACTCTCCCAACCGCCCCCCAGCTTGTAAGGGAGGCTCGTTCTCAGGGCCGCGCACGATCGACCCGGCGTAGGCCTGCAGCGTGAATTCCGTCGCCGGTAGCTTCGCGTGACTTCCCTCCAATCCGAAAGGAGAAATAGACACGACGGATAGGCGTGGGTGCGTCGCGAGCAGTTGGTCCAACGAAAACGGCCGACGGAGCTCACGCCCGGGTTGCGAGCTCTCGACAAGAAGATCGGCCTCCGCGATCAAAGACTCAAAATCTTCTTGATGAGCGGGGATGCTGAAGTCGAGTGTTACGCCCCCTTTAGAGGTGTTCAGGTACTCGAAGAGGCCGCCAGGTTCTCCTTGGTCCAAGCCCTTGCCCGACCAGCGGCGTAGAACGTCACCATGAGGCCCCTCCACCTTGATCACCTCGGCGCCCAGATCGGCGAGTAGCTTGGTGCAGTAGGGACCAGCGATTTCCTCGCAAAGCTCGACCACCCGGAGATCGTCCAACGCGCGCACTGATGGGTCTCCTACACCTACGCCGCGGTCTCGGCGGGTACGAAGAAAGGAACGACCACCGAGTGATCGGGCTCGAGGAACCGAATTGCTCGGAAGACTGCTCTGAGATCCATCCCCGCGCGGAGATGGGTCGGCTCTACGTCGACGATGCGGGTCACGATGCGAACTTTCGGGTCATCCGAAATGGAAACCAGCCCGGTGACGTACGGAACTATCGGGGCGTACTCGGGTAGGAGCACCCGCTCGACGACCGTCCAGGAGAACAGCGAACCTGTTCCCGAGGTGACGGTCCACGGCATTTCCGCCGAATTGCATTGAGGGCACTCATCCTTGGGATACCACACCCAGCGACCGCACTGACGGCATCGTGGCACCACGAGTTCTCCCCTGCGCGCAGCGACCCAGAACTCCCTACTGTCGGGTGCTTCCAGGTCGGGTAGGGGGAAGTGATCGTGCACGTCAGCCTCCCCGACTAAGGATCAACGTCGCAGCGTCGCCGCCGGTGTAGCCGCCGTACACGGCGATCTCGCAGTCGGCGACCTGGGCAGCGGCTGTTCCTCGGAGCTGTTTCACGAGCTCCACCACATGCGCAATTCCCAGAACATAAGCGTGGGAAAGGAGTCCCCCGTGGGTGTTCAAAGGAAGTTGACCGCTGTCGTAGCTGAGCGCCCCGGAAGCTACAAAGGGGCCTCCCTCACCCTTCTCGCAGAATCCCATGTCCTCGATCTGCATCAACGAAAGAATCGTGAAAGGGTCGTACAACGCGAGCACATCGACGTCCTCCGGTCCGATACCGGCCATCGAGAAGGCCCTCGGCGCTGCGAACTCCTGGGGCGTCGAAGTGAACGCTGGCTGCTGGGTCCATGAGTATCCACTTGCTGACATGCCAAGCCCGACGCCCTCCACCGTCACCGGACGGTGCCGCAGATTATGAGCACGGTCGGCGGAGGTGGTCACAAATGCGGCTCCGCCGTCCGAGATTAGGCAGCAGTCGGGTACCCGCAAGGGGTCCGCGACGACCGGAGCGTCTAGATAATCCTCGATCGTCATTGGCCTGTTGTGCATAACCGCGTCCGGAGTCAGATTGGCGTGCCGCCTGCAGGTCACTGCAATTTCCCCGAGTTGTTCCGTGGTGGTGCCGAAGTCGATCATGTGACGGCGGGCCACCGTGGCGAAGAGCACGGGCTGTGGGAAGTACCCGAATGGCAGTTCGAACGCCACCTTGTCGGGAAAGGTGAGATGGCCTTGCCCAGGTCCCCCGGTCATCTTCGCCCGGTTCGTGGCCCACGCGACCGCGAAGACGTTGAGGACGTAGGAAGCCCGACCTTCCTCGATCGCCCGAGCCGCAAGATATGGCGCCATAGCGGCACCTGTCATCCCGCCGCCCCGCTCAGAGGTGAAGAGCTCTCCTCGAATCCCGAAGTGTCGCCGGAACGTCTCCTCGTCGAGCGACGGGTCTGAGCCCGACCATGTCAGTCCATCGATGTCGGATGGTTGGAGGCCTGCGTCGTCGATCGCTCGTTCGGCCGCCTCTATGGCTATGGCTTCGCTAGTCCTGCCGGACGCGCGGGTGTAGCTGGACTCGCCTATGCCCACGATCGCCGCCCTTCCCTGGCATTCGCCGACCGTGCGTACCTCAGTT
>CAZCCS010000389.1:0-3265 GCA_964497005.1 uncultured Acidimicrobiaceae bacterium
GTGGCGAGTATCGAGGACGAGAGGGCCTTTCCGCCTTGGAGCGAAGCGAGCTGCTGATTGAAGGCGGTTTGTGCCTGGCCGGGATTGGCGCTCATGAAGGCGAGGGTGTCGACCAGCCCCTTGAGGAACCTGCTGACCGTCGCCGGGTGCTGTTGGAGGAAGGCGGTCCGCACGACGACGTTGGTGGTTGCCCAGCTGCCGCCCGGCCACAGGGTCGCCTCATCTACCAGGAGGTGACCACCGGCCGCGATCATCTGACTTTCATACGGTTCGGGAACCCAGGCCCCGTCGATCGAACCCCCCTTGAACTCGGTGACGACCGTTCCGTTGCCCGTCGAAGAGGGCTGCACACTCACGTCGCCGCCGCCGGAGGTGGTGGTAGTGAAACCTTGCTGCTTCAGCCAGTACCTGAGAGCGACGTCCTGTGTGTTGGCAAGCTGAGGGGAGGCGAGGGTCTTGCCCTTCAGCTGGGACGGCTCCGTTATCGAGCGCTTGGTGACCAGACCGGCTCCGCCGGACGCGGCGCCGGCGATGATCTTGATCGCCCCGCCCGAGGAGCTGTAGGCGGATAGGGCTGAGCTCGGGCCTTCGAAGGCGATGTCGATGGACCCGGAGAGGAGCGCCTGGTTCTCGGCGGGGCCGGCGCTGAAGGTCTGGCTGTCGTCCAGCTTGTCCTGCCCCAGGTCCTTGGCGAATGTCCCCTGGGCGACGCCGACAAGGGCCGGGGCGTGGGTGAGGTTGGGGAAGTACCCGACGCGGACAGTCACGGGGGCCGACGAAGCGCTCGAGGTGCTCGAGCCGCACGACGCGGCGGTGAGGGCGACAGAGACGGCGAGGACGACCGAGGAGATCCCGGTGAGTTTTCCTGTCTTGTAGGCTTTGTTGAGGGGTTTAGTCGACATTCGCACCCACTGTAAGGGGCGGCCGGCGCTATGGCAACTCGGGCGGCCGGGTTTCGTGCGACTCGGGGGCGCCGGCGGCTTTGCGGTGCATCTCGTCTCTGCGGGACGTGTGGAACACAAACCGGCAAATTTGCACCGCAAAGCTCATTTGTCCCGCAAAACGCCCCTTGCTTCCGAAACGAGCGGGAGGGGGATTTCACCCGCCGAGGCCGGGATTTCGACCGCCTGGGCCTGGGATTTCCACCGCCGGCGAGCCGGATTCGACAGCCGGCGGCCCGCCGCTGCGCGATCCCGGTTCTGTCTTCGAATCAGAGAAGGCCGGCGCTGGCTGCCCCGTCGACCATGACGGCGGTTCCAGACAGGTAGGCGGCCGGCTCCGAACACAAGAACGCGACGATCTTTCCGAAGTTGTCCGGATCGCCCATCTGCCCGCTGGAGCCGCCGAGTTGCAGCATGCGATCGGTCGCATGTGGACCTGGACAGATCAGGTTCAGGGTGACCCCGCTAGGAAACAGGTCGTAAGCGGCGGTCTTGGACCAGGCCCAAAGGCCGGTCCGCGCCAGGTTGGACAACGCCAGCTCCCGCATCGGCTGCTTCACCGACCATGAGGCGATGCAGCAGACCCTCCCCCATCCACGTGCCTGCATACTTGGGACCGCTTCTCGCACCAGCCGCACGCTCGTGGTCAAGTTGGCGTTCACCGCCGCCTCGATCTGCTCATCGGTGATGTCAAGGGCTCGACCGGGCGGAGGTCCGCCGGCGTTGGCGACGAGTATGTCCAGCTGGCCGTAACGGTCGAGGGTCTCGGCGACCAGCCGACGGGGAGTGGTTGGGTCGGTGACGTCGGCGACGATCGCGTGAACCTCGCCGCCGGCGCCGGCGATCTCGGCGGCCGTCTTGTGCAAGGCCTCCTCGCCACGGGCAGTGATCACCACCTTCGCCCCCTCGGCCGCCAAGGCGAGGGCCGACGCGCGACCGAGCCCCTTGGACGAAGCGGTGACCAGAGCGACCCGGCCATGAACACCGAGGTCCATCAGGCGTCGATATCCATAAAGATTCGCTGTCCGTCGGTCATGGGGCCGTCAGGCGTCGACGACCGTCAGGTCGTGGCTGACTTCGTTGAGGGCTCGGGGACCGGCGTCCGTAGCTACCACGATGTCCTCAATGCGCGCGCCGTAGCGCCCATCGAGGTAGATGCCCGGCTCTACCGAGAAGGCGTTCCCGGGGGACAGGGGCTCTGTGTTTCCTTGGACGATGTAGGGGTCCTCATGCTCCTCGAGGCCGATGCCGTGCCCGGTGCGGTGGATGAAATCGGGGCCGTAACCGCCGGCGGCGATGATGTCTCTAGCTGCAGCGTCGACTCCCTCGCAGGGGGTGCCCACCGTCGCCGCCCGCACGCCGGCCGCTTGGGCGCGCTCGAGGATTTCGTAAAGCTCGACGAACTGCGGTGCAGGCTGTGAGGATCCAGTCCAGACGGTGCGGGTGATGTCAGAGCAGTACCCGTCCATGGTTCCCCCGAAATCGCAAACGACCGCCTCACCGCCGCCGATCTTCCTCTGGCCTGGTTCGTGGTGGGGGCTGGCTGAGTTGGGCCCGCTCCCGACGATTGCGAAGTTGACCCGTTGGTGGCCTTCTGCGATCAGACGGCGGCCGATGTCCTCCGACACCTGGCGCTCGGTTCGCCCGATCAGTGGGATCTCACCTTTCAACAGCTGCGCGGCAACCCGGTCAGCGGCGGCCGAGGCGGCGGCGAGGGCCTCGATCTCCTGGTCGTCCTTGACGGCACGCAGCGGCGCGGTGATCGACGAGGAGAGCTGCCAGACCGCGTCGGGAAGCTCTCGCTGGAGAGCGAGTACGAACGTGGCCCAGGTGCGGTCCGAGATGGCGAGCCGGAGCGTGCCTCGACTCTCGCTGGCCTTTCGTTGTGAGCCCCGGCCTGAGCCTCGAGTGAGTAGCGAGGAGACGATGTCGACGGGGTTCTCCGTGTCCAGCCACGGACGGATGCTGAACGAATCGGGGTCGGAGATGACCCTCGGTGCTTCGAGGCGCGGCACCACGAGAGTGGCCTCCTCGCCGGCCGGGACCACGAGCATGGTGAGGCGCTCGAGGGGCATCGCCTCGTAACCGGTTAGCCAGGGGAGATCGGCGCCGAGGGAGAGCAGCATGGCATCTACTCCGGCTTCGGCCATCGCGGCGCGGACTCGGGCGAGGCGGCCGGCATGGGGAGAGGCTGTGGGCGCCACCGGGTTCTTCGCGTGGATGGGAGCGGTCATGCGGGTTCCGGTGGGGTGTTGTCGCTTTTTATTGCAATTTGGACTCGTATACGCGTACAAATCGCGTGAAAAGCAGAAAAGGACACGGCC
>CAZCCS010000390.1:0-3265 GCA_964497005.1 uncultured Acidimicrobiaceae bacterium
GCGGCTCCGGGCGAAGCCCAACCGCTGGCCGAGGCCGGTTACCAGGTGTGGCGACAGGCCGTCGAGCGGTCGCGCGGCTGGGCCTGAGATCAGACGCCGAGGCTGGCGTGCTTCAGCCGCTCAACCGACAGCTCATCGCCCTCGTACTCGACCTTGGCGTGCGAACCCCGGCCGTAAGCGGCCATGACCAACTCGCCGGGTGAGCCTCGCAGCACCACGAGCGGGCTCCCGCCCTTCATCTGCATGAACCCAAGACCAGACGATTCTGCAGCCACACCCACGGGGGACTTGCGGGTGAGAAGCCGGCCCATCACCTTCAGCCGGCCCCAAAGCGCCTCGTCCTCCTGGGCGTCGAGTTTGCGCGGCTCCCATGTAGGAGTGGCGCGGCGAACATCCTCGTGGTGCACGAAGTACTCGACGGTGTTGAACGGCTCGTCAACCAGGCGGAGCGGCGCCGGCGGCCCCGACCGGATGAGAGACACCAGTTCGTCCCACCCATGACCCTCCCGTGCGGAGAGCCGAACCTTGTCCGTGTGGCCCGAAAGGGCCGTCAGCACGTTGCCCGGCAGCGAGTCCGGCCGTCGCTCTCTAACAACGAGGTGGGCAGCCAGGTCCGATGTGGTCCAGCCTGTGCACAGAGTGGGCGCATCTGGCCCCACCTCGAGGAGCAGATCGCACAGCGCCTGGCGTTCTGCTTGGGCGAAGTGGGTTACCCGCCCGGTCCTATGGGCCTCCGCCCGGAGCTCAGCGGAACGCACTTGGATGCACCTGCCTGGTCGCGCGGACCACCAGCTCGGACCAGCGGGCGTCGACGATCCTTGTCAGCGCGGTGAGCTGCCGTCGTTCGCGGGCGCGGAACGGGCGACCATGACGGCCGATCACGAGCACTAGTCCGGCTGCGTCCATCTCCGCCCACGCCACGTCGTCGGGACCGCTCTCCCCCACCCTCGGTGCGATCGACGCCCGGCTTCCTGCCAGGAAAGCGGACAGCCATTGGCCGGCGGGGACATCACCTTCGGCGACCACGTGCTCCGGGGCGCCTGGCTCGACGACCGCCGCCCAGTCGGACTGGAAGTCGCGCAAGCTGCTCTTCGCAAGCGATCTCAACAACGACACCACCGATTCCTGACCTACCAGGTCCGCCGCCGTCTCCAGCGCGTCCAGTCTAGGGTCGGCCAGAGCGTCCTTCGCGCGACGGACGTCCTCGACGTCGACGCCGTCGACTTCGGAGACCTCCGAGATCAGCAGCTCGACCAGCCCCTCGTCGGGCAGTTCGATCACGAGCTCGTCGATGGCCCGACCGCCGCCCCGCTCGAGGATGTCGATTCCGACCAGGTCCCCCCGGACGGCGCCGATCCGGCTCGCTACGGCCCCCAACGCTCCCGGGCGGTCGGGGACCCAGACGCGCAACACGAAAAGTGGCACGGCGAGAAGCTATCTCGCCTGTATGAACCTGCTGTTACAAAGAAGCCACACGTGCATTACGAAAAGCCCATTAGGAGAACACAGGGCCGGCACCAACGGCTTCGTCGGGGGCGTCCGGTGGGATGGGTTCGGCCTCGGAACCCGGCGCGGCGAACCTGCCCCGATCCCTCTTTGCGTAGAACTCGACCCGTTCCTGACCCGACAGGGCCCGGATCGCATCCATGATCTCCTCTGTGAACGCGCGGAGAGACGCGCTGTCGGTCTCAGACCCGTTTTCCGGCACACGCGACCCGGGCCACCACAGCGGCTCACCCATCTTGACCGAGACGCTTCGAAACAGCTTGACCCCCCGTGAGCCGATGGGCTGCACTTCCGACGTTCCGAACTGGGCCACCGGGATGACCGGGGCGCCGGTCTGCTTGGCCAGCCGGGCCACGCCGGTGTGGCCCTTGTAGAGGCGGCCGTCCGGAGACCGGGTCCCCTCGGGGTATATGCCGAGCGCCCCGCCCTGCTCGAGCACCTCCCTGGCGGCAGCCAGTGCACGCTGGGACGCGGAACCGCCGCCACGCTTGAGCGGGATCATCCCCAGCGCATTGAAGAACCAGGCTGTCTTCCAGGTCTCGAAGTACTCGGCCTTCGCCACGAAGGTGACCCGCCGGTTCACCACCAGCGGCAAGAAGACGCTGTCGATGAACGACTGATGGTTTGAAGCCAGGATCACCGGGCCCTTCTTCGGCACCCGGTGGGTTCCCTCCCGGCGCACCCGGTAGAGGAGGTACAGCAGGGGCGTCAGCACGATCTTCAGCACCCAATAGGCCATGACCGAAACCTACGCGTTTCGGTAGGCCTTTGCTGCAAGCTGACCGCCGCCGATCAACCCAGCTTGGTGAGCGACCTCTTGAGGTTGCGGACAGCTTGCTGGATGCGCTTCTCGTTTTCGATGAGGGCGAATCGCACGAAGCCCTCACCGCCCCGCCCGAAACCGACACCCGGGGAGGTGGCCACCTCGGCGTCGGTGACCAGATGCTTGGAGAACTCGAGAGAACCCATCTCTCTGTACGGCTCGGGGATCGGGGCCCAGACGAACATGGTCCCCTTTGGCTTCTCCAGCTCCCAGCCGATCCGGTTGAGCCCGTCGCAAAGGGCGTTGCGGCGGGAGTGGTAGATCTCGTTGACTTCCTTGGGGTATTCGGACGCCTCGTTCAGAGCGACAATCGACGCGATCTGGATGGGCTGGAACGTCCCGTAGTCGAGGTAGCTCTTCAGCTTGGTCAGAGCCGAAACGATCTCCCGGTTGCCGACCATGAACGCAACCCGCCAGCCGGCCATCGAGAAGCTCTTGGTCAGCGTGTAGAACTCGACGGCCACTTCCTTCGCACCGGGCACCTCGAGGATCGACGGTGGCTGGTATCCGTCGAATGAGGTGTCCGAGTAAGCGAAGTCGTGCACCAGAACCACGTCGCGCTCACGAGCGAACTCGACCAGCCTCTCCATCCACGCCAGGTCGACGCACTCGGTCGTCGGGTTGTGCGGGAACGAGAAAACGATCACCCGCGGCCTCGGCCAAGTCGACTCCCAACTCTCCATCAGGTTCCCGAAGAAATCCTGATCCGGTCCCAGCCGGACCTGCTGGATGTCGGCGCCGGCGAAGAGAGGCGCATAGATGTGGATCGGGTAGCTCGGCGTCGGCACCAGCGCCGTGTCGCCGGGACCGACCAGGGTCCACATCAGGTGCGACAGACCCTCCTTCGCCCCGATGGTCGTGACCACCTCGGTGTCGGGGTCCAGCTCGACTCCGAACTTACGTAGGTACAGATTCGAGACGGCGAGGCGAAGCTTG
>CAZCCS010000391.1:0-3262 GCA_964497005.1 uncultured Acidimicrobiaceae bacterium
GCGACGTTCGACGCGGCCGCCGTTCCGGGCGCCACGTCGGCGGCTTCCCCCTCGTGCTCGAGAACTACTCGCGGGTTGGCGATCCCAGCCTTGAACGCCATGCCGCCGAGGATGGCCAGCAGGACCCCGGGGCCGAGGTTGGCCCCGAGCTGGTTGATGAAATCACTCCGGGCGCTACCGGTGGACGCGAACGCGTTCGCCGACTGGAACCACTGGTAGGCGGAGGGGCCGATGACCAGCCAGGCGCCTGCCGCCATGGTCAGGATCGACGCCAGGCCGAGGCCTCCGCGCCGTCCGGCTCCTCGGGCCCCGATGGTCCCCAACATGATCAGCCCAGCGAAGACCGCAACCGCGCCCGGAACCAGGTGCAGGAGCCAGTTCTGCATGGTCCAGTCCCAGGTGCTGGGGCTTGTTGGGCGATAGTCGAACAGCGGTCCTACGAACACGCAGATCCCGGCCCACGCGCCCAGCAGCAGCGTTGCGAGGCCGACCCCGCCGGCGCCGAGGGGGCGTGCCCACGCGCGCACTCCAGTCGGGGAGGTCTCGACCCGCCGTTGGCGGCCGAACGGGCCGAACCTGCGATGTTGTTCAGGATGATCGATAGCCCATGTCATGGCATGAACTCCTTCCAATGCAACGCGCCCCAGCGGGCACGTGCGGAGTCGAGTCGTATCCAATTCTTCCCCCAGCCCCGCCGATCCAACCCTCTCGGGGGCGACCGAGGGCCGCTTAGCCTGAAAGAGGAGTGAGACCGAGCCAGAACCAGGAGGCCAGTGAGTTGTCGCGACAGCCTGACCCGACGCCCGAGAACCCCGACACGTCGCCGCCACAAACGGATGACCCAGAAACAGACGACGAGGACGAACCCGACCTCGACGGCGACGAGTCGTTCCCGGCGAGCGATCCGCCGGCCCACTGGATGGGCGAGGACAAAGACGCCTAAGACAACCTCGCTAGTCTCTTCCGCTGTGCCGAAAATCGCGGAGTCGGAAGTCATCCAAGGCGTCTGGACCGTCGACCCGGATGGCCACGGCGACGACCGGGGACGCTTCTACGAAACCTACCGGCGTGAGTGGTTCCCCCTCGGGCGGGAGATGGTCCAGGGGAACCGGTCGGACAAGGCCGCCGGCGCGGTAGTCGGGCTCCACTACCACCTCCACCAGGCGGATTACTGGCTCTGCACCAAGGGGATCGCCCGGGTCGTCCTCCATGACCTCCGAGAAGGATCGCCCACCGACGGCGCCACCCAACAACTCGAGATAAGCGGCGACAACTGCCGCGGCGTCTTCATCCCGCCCGGCGTCGCTCACGGCTTCGCGTCGCTCACCGACCTCACCCTCACCTACCTGGTCGACAGCTACTACAACCCCGACGACGAGCTCGGGGTGGCATGGGACGACCCTGACATCGGCGCCGACTGGGGCGTCACCGACCCGATCCTCTCCGACCGGGACAAGAACAACCCCCGCCGAACGGACCTCCCCGCCGGCCGCCGCCCCTACATCGGCCTTCGGCGATAACCGTCACCGCTACGATTTGGCGGTGGCCAAACTGCTGACGGACGCCCCCCCGGCAGCAGCCCGGGGCGACCGCACCTCGACGTTGCGCGGCCTGATACGCACAGCGCGGATCCGCCAGTGGCCGAAGAACGTTCTGGTGTTCGCCGCCCCAGGCGCAGCGGGAGTCCTAACCCACAGCGGTCCCCTGCTGCGGACCCTGGCCGCTGTCGGGCTGTTCTGTCTGGTCTCCTCAGGGACCTACTTCCTCAACGACGCCTTGGACGTCCGCGCCGATCGCCTTCATCCGACGAAGCGTTTTCGTCCCGTGGCTGCAGGAATCGTGAGCGTACGGATGGCGATAACGACCGGCGTGTTGCTGATGGCCGTAGCCCTCGCCCTCGGCACCGCCCTGAAATGGCGGCTCGGACTGGTGCTTGGCATCTACGTGCTCGTCCAGTTCGCCTACAGCTTCTACTTCAAGCACCAACCGATCTACGACCTCGTGATGGTGTCGGCAGGATTTGTTCTCCGGGCGCTAGCGGGGGCAGTCGCCGTGCCTGTCCCGGTCTCGCAGTGGTTCCTGATCGTCGCCACATTCGGGAGCCTCCTCATGGTCACCGGAAAACGAGTAGCCGAACACGCCGAACTCGGCGACGAAGCGGGAGCCCACCGCGCCACCCTCGACGAATACAGCTCCTCCTTCCTGCGAACAGTCCTGGCGATCGCGGCCGGCGGGGCGATCATCGGCTACTGCCTGTGGGCTTTCAGCTTCCAGACCGCGGCGATCCACCACCACGACCAGATCTGGTTTCAGCTGTCCATCATCCCGGTCTTGATCGCCTTGCTGCGCTTCACCTTCTTGGTCGAGGCGGGTAAGGGCGCCAAGCCGGAGGAGCTCGTGCTGGCGGATCGCCCGCTTCAGCTGCTCGGGTTGGTGTGGGCGCTGTTCTTCGCCATCGGGGTTTATGGCTGACCCGACCCGCGACAGCCACGCGATCACCGGCTGGGGCCGGACCTCTCCGACGGTGGCGTCCATCACGTCACCAACGCATGTCGAGGACCTGGCCCGTGCTTTGGAAAAAGTCGGCCCCCGCGGCCTCATCGCCCGCGGTCTGGGCAGGAGTTACGGCGACGCAGCCCAAAACGCCGGCGGCGACGTGGTCGTCACAACCTCACTCGACCGGGTGCTCGACATCGACCTCCAATCCGGGGAGGTGCGCGTCGAGTCAGGCGTGAGCCTCGACAAGCTGATGCGCCTGATGGTGCCGCTCGGCTGGTGGCCGGCCGTCAGCCCCGGCACCCGGCAGGTCACCGTGGGCGGTGCGATCGCCTCGGACATCCACGGCAAGAACCATCACCGGGACGGGACGTTCACCAGGCACGTGAAATCGATGGTTCTCGAGACGCCGGCGCTCGGCGAGATGACGGTGGGCCCTGACGCCGATCCCGATGTGTTCTGGGCAACGGCCGGAGGGATGGGCCTCACCGGGCTCATCAAGGAAGCGACCCTGCGATTGATCCCGATCGAGACGGGGTTCATGCGCATCGACAGCGAAAGGTGCCCCAACCTCGACGCGGTCATGTCCCGCATGGCGGAGAAAGACCACGACTACCGCTACAGCGTCGCGTGGATCGACTGCCTCGCCCGCGGCAAGTCGTTGGGCCGATCGATCCTCGAGTTCGGCGAGCACGCCACGACCGGCAGCTTCTGCCGAGCGCGGCTGTCCTCTCTGGGGAAGGATATCCGCACCGCTGTCCTCAAC
>CAZCCS010000392.1:0-3239 GCA_964497005.1 uncultured Acidimicrobiaceae bacterium
CCTGCAGAGCGTCGTGGCGCCTAACGCTGGTTAGCGCGGTCCCCATGTTGGCGGCGAGGGCTTCGAGGAGGAGGCGGTCGTCGTTGTCGAACGTGGCCCTGCTGCCTTCGCGCTGGCCGATGACGAGGACACCGAGCCGTTCGCTACCGACCTCTATGGGAGCGGCCACCAGATCCGAAAGGCCTACGTCGGCGAGCATCGCCGGATGCTTGCCGCGGGCAACCAGAATCGATTCCTGGCTCTGAGCAACCTTCTTGAGTGACTGCGGCAGCTCCTGGCGTGACGCCGTCAGCTCACCCTCGTCGTCGAGCTTGTAGCGGACCATGCCCGACTTGCCGGGCAGGTACATGACGACGGACAGGGCGTGCAGCAGGTTCCTTGCTTCGTTGAGGGCCGTGCTGATGAGCTCTGCCCCTTCCGACTGCTCCGCGAGCTTGACGGTGAATCCGTACAGCTTCTGCAGGTCCGCATATCGGGTCCTGATCTTGTCCGCCCGGCGGTACCAAGCGGTGAGCAGTACGCCTGTTCCGACCAGGAGGAACACAGCCCAAGGCTCGGTCCATGCGACAGTCGCGGCCAATATGCCGAGGGCGGCGTTCAGCGGCATCACGAGGCCGTAACCGGTCAGGCAGGTCCTGACGTATGGCCATCCAGGGAATCCGCCGCTGATGGTGACGATCCCGAACACCAGAGCGGTGGTCACCAGCCCGTAGATCACGGGAATGCTCACCAGAGCCGGCCAAGCGTGTGGTCCAAGCCCGCCCGGCTGTCCCAAGAGGGCATAGAAGACGCCGAGGCTCACGGCCACGGCGAGTATGGACGCTCCAAGGTTGAAGGCCGTCCTATCTATGCGCCATTTGAACTGGTGCAAGCGAGCCACTGCAGAGCAAAGCACTGCGAGAAGAACTCCGGATGGTCCGGCAGTTACCGCAGCGATCACCACCGCCAACTCAAAAAGGTCGAACTCCACGGTTTGCCGACGAACGTGGAACTTCATAGGGAATGCCGAAGTAGCTATGAAGCTGAATGTCAGCAATGGCCAAGGAACATGGTGCGGCAACAACGGAGCGTGAGCTCCTTCGACCAGCAGCAAGCTTGCCGCTGCCGCCGCGACCAATACAGCGCCGATGTAGCCCCAGACGCGCACCGTGTGCGGTCGTTGGCCGGCACCCCTCGAGTTTTCGCGTCGTTCGATCGCCACTAACAGCCCCTCCCGCGCCACGCGGAGTCAGGGATTATTCGGCCAGATCCAACTGGACCTTGACCAAAATCTTAACAACTGGGTGACAACAATCCCTTTCGGGCGTATTTTTTGCCTTTTCCCTCTGGAAAAACCGGAAATCAGCCCTTACTCTCCGTGGTAATGGCAGGTGAGAAAAGAGAGGAGGTGCCCCACTCCCATGAACCGCGTTACACGCGGTGCGGCTTGGGGTTGAGGTCAGCCTTAAAAGGCAGACCCCTACCCCTGCAGTGATCACCGGTCCGACGCTGGCAGGCAACTGACCGTGTGTTCCAATGCAAACCTTCGGCCCGATCGGTGCCGACCTTGAGAGAAAAAACAAGAGGTCGAGCGCCGGTCGGGCCGGCACCCAAACCCTCACTCCGCTGAAGGAACGTTTCACTCGTTGCATTACCCACCGCGTCTAGACCGCCGTTTCTGGCGCTTGTGGTCCGCCGCCGGGATCTCATCCCTTGGTGACGGCATGGTCCTCGTCGGCTTCCCTCTGCTCGCCCTGAGCTACACCCGCAGCCCTGCGCTCATCGCGGGCGTGGCTGTGGCGGCAACCGCCCCGTGGCTGCTCGTCGCCCTCCCCGCCGGAGCACTGGCCGACCGGATCAACCGTCGCCGCCTGATGGTGATGATCGAGGGGGCGCGATTCGCGATATTGGCCCTCTTCGCCGTGTTCGTCCTCGCCGGCCGCTCCAACCTCGCCGTGCTCTACGCCACGGTCTTCTTTCTGAATGCCATGAGCGTCGCGTTCGACGTGACCTTGAGCGCTGCTCTGCCCAGCGTCGTGATACCGCGGCTACTCGTGAAGGCGAACGGCACCCTTGTGAGCGCCCAGATGGCCGCCCAGGAAATCGTCGGCCAATCCATCGGCGGCCTGGCCTTCGCAGCTTCCGCATCCATTCCGTTTGTCGCCGACGCCGCCACCTTCGCCGCTTCGGCGGCTCTCGTGAACCGGGCGGTCCCTGACAACCAGCCGGACACGTCCGAGTCGTCGTTTTTCGCCGACCTGAAGGACGGCCTCCGCTGGTTCAAACGCCTACCCCTCTTGAGGGTCCTTACCGGCTTGATCGGACCGTTCGCGTTCTGCCAATCGCTCGTGATCGGTGTTCTTGCTCTTTACGCCGTGCAGGACCTCCGCATGACTCGTTCTGGTTTCGGGATCTTGCTTGGCGCCAGCGGGATCGGGATATCCGTTACCGCCGCCGGAGCCAATCAGATACACGCCCGCCTCGGAACCGGCTGGAGCATCATCCTCGCTGGTCTAGCGGCCGCCTCCGCCTATGCGATCCTGGCGGTCACCCATTCGCCGATTACCGCCGGCGGTGCGCTCGCCCTTGAAAGCGCGGGTGTGGTGATCGGCAACATTTCGTCCAGGGCGCTTCGCCAGTCGATAGTTCCTCAGGAGCTGCAAGGCCGCATCGGAAGTGCTTGGACGATGGCGGTCCGCTCGGCGGTTCCACTCGGAGGTTTGGCCGGAGGACTGCTGGCGCAGACGGTCGGAATTCGGCACACGTTCCTGCTCGCCGGCTTCCTCCAGATCACCATCCTCGCCCTAACCGCTCCCAAGCTGCTCAACGCCCTGAGGCGACAGTCGGCAGCGGTCCAGATACCCGAGCAGGCGCTCGCGGCTTGAGGGCGCCGCAGCCCTAAGCCTTCCTAAACAAATCGTCAAAAAGGCGGACTGAGTATCAAACCTTCGCCTTCCCGCGCCGATACTCCGGGTGACGATGGACCCAATGACCATTGATCCGGCCGCTCTGATGGCGGCGTCTCCGGACCCCGTGATCGTCATCGACGACCACGGGCAGGTCCTGTACGTCAACAAGGCGATGGAAGACCTGGTCGGGGTCGCCGAGGACTACCTCGGAGCGGACACCCTGTCGTTCATCCACCCCGACGACGTGATGCTGGCGCTGACCTCGCTCGACTCGGTCCAGCAGAGAAACGGGCTACCTGGCACACCGATCGAGATCCGTATCCAGGACAAGCGAGGCGGATGGCACTGGCT
>CAZCCS010000393.1:0-3235 GCA_964497005.1 uncultured Acidimicrobiaceae bacterium
TAGAGCACCTGCTTTGCAAGCAGGGGGTCGTCGGTTCGAATCCGATCGTCTCCACTTTCGAAGACCGAGCACTCAAATGAACCGGCCTGTATCACAGCGGCACGGTCTCTCTCACAGTTGGTCGGGGAAGCGTAGATAGACACTTAAACCAACTGCCAAAAGAGAGAGAAGGGGAAATGCCGTGAGGAAACTGATAGTCGCAGCCGTAGGCGTCGCAGCCACCATGGGGTGACCGGCGGGACAGCATTTGCTGCTCCCACCAACTCGCCGCGGGCAAATCAGTTCACGCTCGTCTGCTCCGACGGCACCTTCGGTGCGGTGGCACCCGGCGGGGGCAACTCAATGCAGAGCAAGTCGGTCACGCCGGCTCACATCACCAGCGGCGGTACCGGCATACTCGTTCCCACCACGATCACCTTCTCGTTCCCGTTCGGGTCCTTCACCACGACTCGGGGCCAAGGCAACCCGAACGCCAACGCAGTGAACTGCACCACCACACTCTCCAATGGAGCCACAATCACAGCGAGCGGGTTCAAGACTCCTTAGGTCTAGCTAGGCGCCTCAAGAATCTGCGAGCGGCGCGCGGGACTGGCGCGCTTGCCGCCCCGAGTGTCGGTTCAGTTATCCGCCTACTTGCTCAATCGGCAGAGGAGAGGTGAGTCTGGGTGCAGGATTGGCCCAGAAACCGTGCGATCTGTCGCCCAAAGAGCAATCTGCCGCCCAAAGGATCACCCACCCGGGCAGCCGGAAGACCCCTGGGCATTAAAACGTGGGTCGCCTCGCTAAAGCGCAGGGGTCGCCTCCGGGGTGGCCCAGGTGCTGGTGCCGACCGCCCATCCAGCGACGGCCCAGGCGGCGACGGAGTCGAGCCTGATTCGCATCGGCAGGCCTTCGCCGGCTCGTTCCCCCTGAGGATCCACGACCGCTGCGTAGAGCAGATGCAGGAACTGGGGTGTTTGGTTCTGGAACTCGGGGTCGTCGTACAGCTGGCGAACCTCGTCGAAGCTCTGGGCGAGCACACGGGCGATCCGAGGGTCCATCGTCTTGGACTGCAGAACCGAGGCCATTTCGGCGACCCACTTCCGGCCGCTGACGAGGACGCCTGAATAGGTCGACGCCCCTACGTTGACCGTGACTCCGAGGCCGAAGTCCGTGTATTCGACGCTGAGCGTCTCGACTATTTGGGCCCACGACGCGAGCAGCCAGTCCGCCGACCAATCTCCCGAAGAAGCCACCAAGATTCCTTTCCGAATTCGTCCAAGTTGTATCTCGGTCGCCGAGTTGCCTCGATTGAGCGCGCGCACCGGTTCCCTCGGGGATTTGCGTCTCGCCGGGAGACAGAGAAGGTCAGTCCTTCAATGTTCGGGGCAGCCCGAAGCGGGAAAGCACGGCGTTGTCGAAGCGGGTGATCGCGCACACTTGGTCTCCGGCGAGAGTGATCACGAGCATCCCGAACGCGTGGCAGATCTCTGTGATCGGGTCCTCGAGATAGACACCGAACGCCGGCTGGCCGTTGGCGCGGGTCGGGATGAGGCGGTATCGGCGGCCGTGGCGGAATGCGACGGTGGCGAAGAACTCCCCTGCCAGCTCGCGACCCTGGTACTCGAGCGGGACCGGCGGCATCCGGAGCCACGCGTCTTCGGTCATCAGTGCCACGAGTCCATCGACGTCACCATCTTCGAAACAGCGCACCAGCCGCCCAAGCAGCTCCTCTTCCTCCTCCGAATGCGGAGCCGGACCCGGTACCGTCTCGGGCACCTCGCGTGCGAGCGTCGCCCGTGCGCGCTTCAGGGCGCTCGTCACCGACTCCTCGGTCGTCTCCAGAAGGGCTGCTACTTCCTTGGCGGAGAAGTCGAGGACGTCACGGAGTAGGACAACGGCGCGCTGGCGGGCTGGAAGAAGCTGCAGCGCAGTAACGAACGCGAGAGAGATGGCTTCACGCTTCTCTAGTCGTGCCTCTGGACCGGCATCAATGTCCGCGATGCCTTCGAGCAGAACGTCCGGGATGGGCTCCAACCAGACGACCTCGCCGAGACGGGTCGGTTCGGGAGCAGGCACCTCAAGCACCGGAAGAGCCGTCGGGGGCCGCCGCCTGGCCGAGCGGAGCATGTTCAACGAGCGGGTGGTGGCGATCCGGTACAACCACGTGCGGATCGATGCCCGGCCCTCGAATCCGGCCAGACCCCGCCAGGCCGCGAGCATGGTCTCCTGAAGAGCATCCTCGGCGTCGGCCACCGAACCGAATATCCGGTAGCAGTGCACGAGCAGCTCCCGCCTGTAGGGGTCGACCAGCCGCTCGAACGCGGCGTGGTCCCCGTTGCGTGCCCGGTCGATCAGCTCCGTGTCCACCGCTCCACCTTCCCATCACTTGACCCTCCCTGCGCATGTACTGACACCGGCGTCCACAAAAATTGGGCGGACGCAAAAGGTGGTCGGCGGCTTCTGCCCACTTCCCAACCGAACCGGTGTCTACATCACTGACTGCGAACGTCGGCAAGCCGCCGACCGCACACGAAAAGGAGAAGCAGATGCCTCAGTTCGTTTTCACCTACAGAGCCCCGAACGGGTACACACCTAACTTCGAAAAGGCCGACGCATGGAGGGCCTGGTTCGACGGCATGGGCAACCAACTGGCGCAGCTCGGCAACCCGGTCACGGATCGAGGCACGATCGGCGACACGGCGAGTGAGTCCACACAGCTCGCCGGCTACTCCATCGTCAACGCCGACGACCTGGATTCAGCCCTGGCCATCGCGAAGGGCTGCCCTCACGTCGAGATCGGGGGCGGTGTCGAGGTCGGTCTCCTCGCCGAAGTACCAGGCGCGGCCACCGCAAGTTAGATGGGCGGAGATCCCGCGCACCGCCTGCAATCGACTAGTGGCAGTACCCGTAAGGGTCGATGCCGGAGGCGTCGCCGATGACGACCCAGGAGTTGTGGGCTTCGTTCATGTAGGCGGCCGCGCATGGGACGGAGATGGCGATGAGGCCGTAGCCGGGGCAAACCCCGGGCTCATTGAGGCAAGTCATCGCCTGATGTCCGAGCGCGTATCCGGGACACTCGAACCGGAAGCCGGGCGCCGCGTGAGCCGTCAGGTACGAAAGCGCAGCAGCGCAGCCGTAACCAGAAGGTGTCGCCGGCGCCGCCGGCGCGCTGGCGGTAT
Organism: uncultured Acidimicrobiaceae bacterium; assembly: GCA_964497005.1. Taxonomy (GTDB): domain Bacteria; phylum Actinomycetota; class Acidimicrobiia; order Acidimicrobiales; family Palsa-688; genus DASUWA01. The sequence continues at coordinate 3,162 of CAZCCS010000393.1, forward strand.
GCGTGATCGAAACCACATGGGTGGGGGCGGCCGGGGCGGCCGGGGGTGTGGTGGCTGGGGCGGGTGGGGGAGGC
>CAZCCS010000394.1:0-3215 GCA_964497005.1 uncultured Acidimicrobiaceae bacterium
CGAGGCCGGCCTTGGTCAGCTTGGTGACGATCACCTCCAGCCCGCTCCCCGAGCGGTCCGCCGCAACCGCCGCCCGGTAGCGGTCCAGCTGGTCGGGCATCAGGTGGTACATGCCCGATCCGACGAAGAGACCGCTGGCTGAAATTTGAACGTACCCGTCGCCGATGGTCGCCCCGCAGGCCGTCTTGTAAGGAGTCTTGTCCGCACTGAAGCGCACGTCGCGGTAGGGCCGGAAGATCTTCGGTTCCCCGAACTCACCCTTCAGCTCGGACAGCAGGGCTTCCATGGGAGCCCGGACGTCCTGCTCGTACACGCTCTTGTGGTCGTTCCAGTAGACCTTGGAGTTGTCTGCCTCGAGCCCCTCGTAGAACTCCAATGCGGTTGCCGGCCACCCCCTGAAAGTCACGGCGCAAATGTACCGAGGGCGTAGTCGGCGGCGTAGCGGACTCCCTTGGATTGGTTGTTCGCCGTCGGCCCGAGCCGCAATGAACATGTACGGTCGCTCAAACCAGCGAGCGGAATCAGATAAACCGAGCCTAAATCAGCCGAGTAAACGCCGAACGCGTCAACCTCGCCATGGTATGACCTCGGCTGATTCTTGGTGTTGCTACATGTTCGAAAGAACAAGACTCCCTTGACGAGGCGCGCTGATTTGCATTGGATCCTCAGAGTCTCGTTTTCCCGGAGCGCAAGGAGATCAACCCGGCCATGTGACGAGAACAGGGGAACGTACACCGCCCAGCCGCCCAATATGAGGGCGTGAGCGACCTGGCACTCAGCTCGGGCTCCAATCTGCGAGGGCGTTCCATCCACGGATCCGAGCCTACGAGGGTGCTGTGACACCGACAGATCGATCAGCGGGTGGTAGCTTGAGCCTCCCTGCGGGGCTGTAGCTCAGTTGGTAGAGCGCTACAATGGCATTGTAGAGGTCACGGGTTCGATTCCCGTCAGCTCCACCCGCTGGTTTGAGGATCTTCGGATCTGAGCGGGGGGTCCTGCCTGGGGCAGGGTCACCCAGGACGCGACGAAGGTGCTTCAGGCTTGAGGTGTGAGCCAAAAAACAAGAAGCACCTTCGTCGTTACTGACCCTATCGAGATCGTCCAGGCCCTTGTTGGCCTCAAAGATGTCCGGGTCCTGCACTATGCACGGCGGGGCCGTGATGTCGAGTTGATGATCGAGCAGGTGGTGGGTGTTGTTCTGTGTCCGAGCTGTGGTGGACGGGCGGAGGTGAAGGAGCGCCCGGTCGTGTACTACGTCGACCTGCCGGTTTATGGCACCCCGATGTGTATGGCATGGAAGAAGCACCGGATGCGATGCCGGAACGCCTTGTGTCCACGTCGCAGTTGGGTCCTTTCTGACCATCGGATCGCGGCCAAGAAGTGCCTGCTGACCACCCGGGCGGCCAAGTGGGCCACGGTCCAGGTCGGCACCGGGCGCACGGTGAGCGAAGTGGCCACCGAGCTGGCCTGTGACTGGCATACCGTCAACGACGCGGTGACCACCTATGGCGAGGGGCTGTTGGCGGCCGATCGCAAACGGCTGAACCGCACCACCGCCATCGGTCTTGACGAGACCGCGTTCGTCAAGGCGAACACCGCCAGCCACACCCACTACGCGACGACGGTGGCGGATGTGGAGAACCATCAGATCATCGACATCCTCCCGACCCGCAACTACACCGAAGTGGCCCGCTGGCTGGACAAACAGCCCGAGACCTGGAAGCAGCGCATCCGCTTCGGCGCCCTCGACATGTCACCCACCTACGCGGCGGTCTACACGGTCGTGTTGCCCAAAGCCCACCAGGTGGTCGACCCCTTCCACGTGATCGCCTTGGCCAACCGCTGCCTCGACTTGGTGCGTCGCCGGGTCCAAGCCGAGCGCTCGGTCCGGCGCAACAAGGGCCGCGACCCCCTATATAGGGCCCGCCGGGTGCTGGTTATGGGCGAAGAGAAACTCGACCCCGAGGCCACCACACGCCTGTGGTCACTCCTCGAGCTGGGCGACCCGAACGGCGAGGTGGCCATCGCCTATCGGATCAAGGAACGGCTCCGCGACTTCTACCGCTGCAGGGATCTCGATGAGGCCCGCTCCATCCTCGACGACCTCAAGACCCACTGCCTGAAACGGGCCATGCCCCCCGAGGTCCAGCGGCTCGGGCGCACCATTGGGGACTGGTTCGACAAAATCGTCAACTTCCACCAAGCCCGCGTATCCAATGGGCCCACCGAGGCCCTCAACAACCTGATCAAACGGATCAAACGCATCGGCTTCGGCTTCCGCAACTTCAAGAACTACCGCATCAGAGCGCTGCTCTACGCCGGCAGACCGAACTGGCGGGTACTCGGCTCCATCGTCGTCCACTAAATGAGCGCGACCCCGTCAGAATCCGATGAACCAGATGTTTTCAGTTGTCTGGCAGGGCGTCGCCGTCCAGCCAACCACCTGTCCGCCGGAGGACACCGTGTTCCTGATGCTCGGAGCCAATTCTCTTGTGGGCTGCTTTCCGAACGGCGGCGGAGAAATGGCCTGGTTCATCGAGGAACGCACTCAAGATCCGGAGGCAGTGAGTGTCAGCTTGGAGGAACTTCGTAAGCGATTCGGTGGATGGCCCGAGCCGCTACCGACCCTCCTGGAGGGGACCGAGCGGTCCGTCCGCGCCGATCGGGTTTACCTGCGACGGCCGCCTAAAGAGTGGGGAAAGGGCCGAATCCTCTTGGCGGGCGATGCCGCCCATAGTCTCTCTCCGTCACTTGGCCAAGGTGCCACCCAGGCCGTCACAGATGCTCTCGCTCTCGCGGAAGCAGTCGAGACGAGCGCCTCGCTAGAGCAGGTGGCCGGGGCCTACAAGCGACGTCGAGCCAGACGAGCCAACCTGATGTGGATGGCGGCGGAATCCAACATCAAACCGGGAACCGTCCGTGTGTACAACCTGCTCGGGCGAGTGATGTCTAACCGGATGGCGACCCTCGGCTGGATTCCGTACACCCGCCCAGATCCCGTCGTGCAGCGCAAGCTACGTAACACCAACTGAGCCGTCTCGGGGGTAAAGCACAGACGGAACATGTGCTCTCTCTTTGACCGGACTCTGCTTTTACTCGCCCTGGTTATTGACGTAACAACGGAACCGACTGCGCCCACGTTCCGTCAGTGGACCGGGCTTCGTTCCCGCTCCCGGATCAAAACAGCTATTTCAACAGATCAGCAGCCGGCGTCG
>CAZCCS010000395.1:0-3205 GCA_964497005.1 uncultured Acidimicrobiaceae bacterium
GGGAGCGCTTCGGTCGGGATCCCGAGCCGGGCGGTGAGGTCGTTGCGCCAACCGGTCCCGTCGTTGCTGTAAAGGCCGGTCACCGCGTCGTTGCTCGGATCGGTGATGTGAAGCTCGCCGCCGGTCAGGATCCAGGCGATCCATGAGTCGACGGTTCCGAGCTTGGCTGTTTCGCGTTGATCCGCCGGTAGCTGTTCGAGCAGCCAGGCGAACTTGGTCGCGGATTCGCTCGGAGAGAAACGGATGCCTTCGGCTTGCAACTCGAGGCAGGTTCCGACGGTGCGCAGGTCCTGCCATCCGAGGCCGGGACCGAGGGGGCGGCTTGTCGCCGGGTCCCACGCGATCGCCGATGCGCGCTGCGCGGTGATGCCAACCGCTTCGACCGGGCCACCGGCACTGAGAGCCTCGCGCGCAGTTTCCAGGACGGCCGAGGCCATGGACGCGGCGTCGAACTCGACCAGCCCGGGCATCGGCACGTCGGGCGGGAGGGGGCGCCGGCACACGTGGTCGACCGTTGCGTCAGGACGGACGATCGCGGCGCGGACACTGCTGGTGCCGACGTCCACGACGAGGATGCTCATCGCTGGCAGGTCATCCTTTCCGGCTTGCTCCGAACGGCGAAGCTTCTCCAAAGTGGGAGCGGAGGCCAAGCTTGCCGGGATTGAGGATTCCGTTCGGGTCGAGCGAAGTCTTCAGCGTTGCGAGGACGTCGAACGCGCGGCCGAGATGTTTCTCGAGGTACGGAGCCCGGTTGAGGCCTATGCCGTGGTGGTGGCTGATGGCGCCGCCGTTGTCCTCGGTTGCAGCCGTGACCGCGTCGAAGGCGGCGCGGTAATAACTCTCCTTGGATTCCAGCCCTTCGCTTTCGGGCCGGCCGGCGAACGTGAAGTAGAGGCAAGCGCCGTCCGTGTACGCGTGGGATTCGTGCGCGGAGGCCGCGAGTGTTCCGTCTATCTCGTTCAGGGTGCTGATCGACTGGTGATAAATCGAGGGGAGGGCCGACCATCTGGCGGCGATCTCTACGGTGTCCGCGACGATCCCCGCTCGAGCGAGGGACTCTAGAGGCGGCACGTTGTTCCGGTGGTCGAGCCAGTGCGCGCAAAGCGCATCGTCGAGTACGTCGGCGCCGGCAGAAACACACTCCTCCTCGACGATCGACATCACCGAGTCGATCAACGAAGCATCGCCTTCGTCTATTGCGATCAGTACCGCGATGTCGGAGAGCTCGAAGTTGCGTTGCGACTCGGCGGGATCGTAAAGGCGCAAGACGGCCGGAGTAGCGCCTCGGCGAAGGATCATCCTGCACGCCTCTAGGCCTTGATCGAACCGGGAGAAACCAAAGGCTGCTCTCCTCTCCGCGGGAGGGATGGGGTGGACCCGGAGGAGCACACTCGTCACGACTCCGAGCGTCCCCTCGCTTCCCACGAAGATCTGGGTGAGATCCGGCCCGGTCGCTGCCCGCGGTGCCTTTCCGCCGGTTCGCACGATCGTCCCGTCGGCCATCACCACTTCGAGGCCGGAGACCATGTCCTCGACCTTCCCGTACCGGGTGGAGTACTGGCCGGCGCCACGGCATGCGACCCAGCCGCCGACGGTCGATAGGGCGATCGACTGGGGCCAGTGGCCGGCGGTCATCTCATGGCGAGTCCTTAGTGTCTCCTCGAACTCGTCCCCGAATGTCCCGGCCCGGACATCGACCAGCAGCGACGCGTCGTCGACGTCGGCGATTCCGGTCAGCTCGGTGAGGTCCAGCGACACGCCACCAAAAACCGGGACGCTCCCGCCGCAGACGCCGCTGCGGCCGGCGAATGGCACTACCGGCACCCCGGCCTGGTTGCACAGCGTCAACACCGCCGAAACCTGTTCGGTATCCGCAGGCGTGGCGACGGCGCCCGGGAGCGCCGGGTTCACTCCCTCGACCGCCCACTGCACCGATAGGGGCCACCAGTCGCGGCCGGCCATCACTCGCGCGCCGGCGCTTTCGTCGACTTTGGCGCACGCCCCGGCGAGGCGCTCGAGGAACTTGGTGTCGAGCTCGACCCCTCTGCCGAAGCGCGGTGGGGACCCAGCCGCGTCGGACCCCAGCTCCGCGGGCAGCGGGGGGCGGGTCACAGGTTCGCGGCCGCGCGCTGTTGCGGTTCGGCGGAGATCGCCTGCCGGTCCGACTCGACGCCCGCCCGGAAGGTCGCCACCTGTGACGCCTGCTCGGCCTCGTCCCACCCGAGCTCTCGAGCGACCAGCTTCGCGACCATCGGAGCCGCGTCGGACGCGGCGTCGCGGTCGAGGATCCTCGCCCTGGTGCGCCTGGAAAGGATGTCGTCGAGGGTATGCGCCATCTCGTGCCGGACAGAGAACACCGCCTCAGCCTTTATATAGGGCAGCGAAGCGGACAGCGCCTCTGCTAGCGACTTGTCCTCCCTGCAAAGGGCCAGCACGTCAGCCGTTTCACTGCCGTACCGTCCATCGAGGTGACCGCTGTTCGGGGTCGGGCGAGCTGCGCCGACGAGCCGGAGCCGCTTGGTCGGCGAGGGACCGACCGTGCGGCCGAGCACTCTGGCGGCCGCGTTGACGCTGTCGGACGCCATCAACCGGTACGTGGTGAGCTTCCCGCCGGTGACGGTCACCAGGCCGTTGGCCGAGGTAGTGACGCTGTGGCGGCGTGAAAGGTCCGCGGTGCGAGCGCTTCGCGCGTCGCTGATCAACGGTCGGAGGCCGGCCCAGCTACCCGTCACATCGTCGGGGGTCAGCGTTGCCGAGGTCCACGCGTTGACCGCGCGAAGCAGGTACTCGACATCCTCCAAAGTGCACTGGGGGTCGTCCAGCGGGCCGTCGTAGTCGGTGTCGGTGGTGCCGATGTAGGTGAAGCCTGGCGGCAGTCCGGCGCCGCCATCGCCGAGGTGGCCGGTGATCTCGTTCGCCGCCCACGGCACGACGAATACGGAGCGCCTGTCGCCGGGAACTGTCAGTACCGACGCGAAGTCGCAAGGCAGTTTGTCCGCAGGAACTGCGACGTGAATTCCCTTAGCGGGTCGGATCTTCACCGGGCTGCCGGCGCTGTGCCCGCCTAGTGATGCGATCTTCTCGGACCACACCCCGCCGGCATTGATCACCACAGCCGCACGGATGCGGGTCCCGTCCTCGAGAATGGCGCCGCGCACCCGTCCGGCTTCCTCCACCAGCTCGGCCACAGGCGAGTAATTGGTGA
>CAZCCS010000396.1:0-3196 GCA_964497005.1 uncultured Acidimicrobiaceae bacterium
TCAGGCTCGCCCGGCTGCTCGACATCGTCCCATGGATTGCCGCCCACGACGGACCAATGGTCGATGAGGTGTGCCGCCGCTTCGACATCTCCGAGCGAGAGCTCCTGTCGGAGTTGAATCTCCTGTTCCTATGCGGGCTGTACCCGTTCACGCCCGACGTGCTGATCGACGTGGACGTCGCCGACGGCCGGGTGTGGGTGAGGATGGCCGACTACTTCCGCCGGCCGTTGCGGCTCAGCCCCCAAGAGGGATTGGCTCTCGCATCCGCTGCGCACGCGCTGCTCGACTTTCCTGAAGGCGGCAGTGAGGGGCCGCTCGCCAGGGCTCTGACGAAGCTCGAGACGGTGCTCGGGGTGGGCGCCGACGACGGGCTCGATGTGGAGTTGGGTCAGGCTCCTGCGGGTGTATTGGAAGAGCTTCGACGCGCCGCGGCGTCCCGGCAGAAGGTGAGAATCGACTACTACTCATTCGGCCGGGACGGTCATAGCACCCGGATTGTGCATCCCTGGAGGGTGTTCAACGCCGCCGGCAACTGGTACTTACAGGCGTGGTGCGAAAGCGTCGAAGGCGAGCGTCTCTTCCGCGTCGACCGGATCACGGCGTCGGAGACGCTCGAAGACACCTTCGAACCTCCGCCGGCGCTGGGAGAGGTAGATGCCGCCGTCTACCACCCCCGCCCCGAAGACGAACTGGTGCTGCTCGACCTCGACCCGCCGGCCCACTGGATCGCCGAGCAGTACCCGAATGTGGACGTCACCCAGCTTCCAGGCGGAACGCTTCGGGTGACCCTGGGAGTCGCTGGTCGCGCCTGGCTCGAGCGCCTGCTGCTGCGCGGTGGTCCGAACGTCCGGGTGGTCGAGGGAGACCGCCAGCTGGCGCCGGCGGTGGCGAAGCGTGTCCTCGCCCGGTACCGGCGCTGACCCGGTTTTCAGTAGGGTTTGGCTCCGTGTGGGCCCCGGCACCAAAAGAGCCCGCTGGGCCAACTACATCCGAAGGCACTGACTCACCGGCGGGGACAGACCCACCAGCGGGAACAGGTTCACCGGCAGGGACAGGGTGGCCCGCAGGGACGGGGTGGCCGACAACAGGGAATGAATCAGCGTCGGGGACGGCTTCACCACCGGGGGGTGATGGTCCTTCCACCCCCGGGACCGCTGTAACACCCGCTACCCATGGCACCCCCGGCACCCCTGGCACACCCGGGACGCCTGGGACGCCTGGGACGCTCGGACAGGATCCACCCAGCGGCCATCGTGGCCGCAAGGTCGCCATCGAGTGGGTGGTCATCCTCGCGGTAGCGATCCTGGCGGCGTTCCTGATCCGCAGCTTCGCGATCGAACCGTTCTACATCCCGTCCGGGTCGATGATGCCGACGTTGCAGGTCGGCGACAGGGTGCTGGTCAACAAGCTCAGCTACGACGTGCACTCCGTCCACCGGGGAGACGTCGTCGTCTTCAAGAAGCCCCCGAACGATTACAGCCCCGGGGTGAAGGACCTGATCAAACGCGTCGTCGGCCTCCCAGGGGAGACCATCTCCGCGCACGGCGGGTCTGTGTACATCGACGGGCGACAGCTGGCTGAACCCTGGCTTCCCAAGGGGGAGACGACTTCGGCGTTCCCGCCGGTCTTAATCCCTCGCGGCGACTACTTCATGATGGGCGATAACCGCGGCGACTCTGCCGACTCGAGGATCATCGGCCCGGTAACCGACAAGCTGTTCATCGGTCGCGCCTTCATCCGGGTGTGGCCGGTGTCGCGCATCGGGGGCTTGTAGCGCCAGCGCCCGTTCGCGACTCAGCGCGGGTCGGCGACAGGAGAGATCACGGCAACGAGGCGGTCGACGTGGTCCGAGTAGACACCGTCCAAGCCGAGCTTGACCAGACGCGAGATGTGGTACTCCGACTGGGCGTCCCAGCCGAACGCGAGCAGCCCCGCTTCGTGGACGAGCCGGATGCGCTCCGCGTTCCATTCACTGCCGTGCAGGTTGATCGTCGAGACACCCGCGCCGGCGAGTATCCGGACGGCCTCTTCGAGTCCCCCGGCGAGCTTTCGGCCCAGATCCTCCACGTGGGTGGACATGACCATGTGGGCGGGGGCGGCCGGCAGCACGTCCGTCCGAACTCGGCCGAGATCAGCCTCGCACAGCCAGAGCCGCTCGGTGCAGTCGGCCTCGGAGGCCACGGAGAGTATGGGTCCGAATGCCTCCGGGTCCTTGATGTCGAGGGACAGCTCGAACGCGGTCCCGAGCTGGTTATACAGGTCGGCGAGCGAGGGTATGTATCCCGGCAAGGCGCCGCGGAGTTGGTCCCGGATGGGGCGGCGCCGCCAAGGCAGGCCCGTCACCCCGTCATGATCCAGGACGACAACCCCGTCAGCGGTGAGCCAAGCGTCGCTCTCCAGCCCGGTCGCACCGAGTTCGAGCGCCCTGGAGAAGGCTTCGATGGTGTTCTCCCGTTTTTCGGAGCGGGCTCCCCGGTGAGCGAACGCTATCGGTGGCCGGATCGGCGTTTCCACGATTACATCCTGCCCGCTCAAGTAGCCGTACAGAGTGCCGATAGAGGAGGTACCAAAAAGCGCCGGAAGGAGGATCGAGAGTGGCGATAGTCAAGGCGACCTGCCCCGACTGTGGAGATGTCGAGCTGGACATCGACCAGGTCCAGATCCAGGTCTGTTCGCCCACGGCGGTAGCCACCTACTCCTTCCAGTGCCCCGCCTGCCGGCTCATCACCAACAAAGAGGCTGGTGAGAGGGTCTTCGCCGCCCTGAGCGGCGCCGGCGCAGAGGTCGTCATGTGGAACCTGCCCGCGGAGCTCTGGGAGCCGAAGTTGGGCCCCGCGATCACCCACGACGACCTTCTCGCTTTTCACCTAGCGTTAGAGGATGGACTCTGGCGCGACGAGCTCGCCGGCATCACCCGGGGCTGAGCGGCACCGAAACCGATCGGCGAAATGAACAGGTTCTGGATCGGGGCGCTGGTGGTCGGACTTGCGGGCTCGGTCTCTCTTGCCGCTTCCGTTCGGCACCTCTACCAGCGGACTGTCGCCCTGAGAGAGGCGATGCGACCTCTGCGGGTCGAACGGACCAGGCGCTCAGCCCAACACTCGTAACACGGACCCGGGCGGGGCCCCAACCCCACCCTCCTCCGCAGCATGGGGACCCCAACCCCATGCCCGGCCGTAACACGGTCCCGGGCGGG
>CAZCCS010000397.1:0-3194 GCA_964497005.1 uncultured Acidimicrobiaceae bacterium
AGGGGACAGAGGGACATCACAGCCGCAGCTCTCGGAGTACTACGACCGCCGGGTAGAACAGCGCGTCCTCTACCTATCCCTGCGCCGCTTTGCGCGCTGGTTCTTTGGCGGACACCGGGATCTTCGCAGTGACTGCGACGCCTAGCAGGCTGAAGAACGCCAGGACGATCATGGCGGCGCCGTAGGCCCGCTTCGGGTCGGCAAAGCCGGCGACGAGGATGGTGCCGGCGAGAGCGGTGCCGAACGAGGAGCCCAGGTTCGAGACGCTGCGCGACAGGCCGGATATCTCGCCCTGCATGGATTCGGGGAATGCCGACTGCACCACGTTCACGGACGGAGTCAGCATCACCCCCAAACCGAGGCCGAGTATGAACAGTCCCGGGGCGAAAGCCCAAGGGCTGGGGCGCCCTTTGACCACCACGAGGAGGACGACGATGCCCACTGCTGTAACGGCGAATCCACTCAGGATGAGAGTTCGCTGCTGGAACCGCTTCGCGAGCCGGCCGGATGCGAGCGACGAGAACAAGATCCCGATCGTGGTGGTGCTGAAAATGACCCCTGTTTGGATCGCGTTGTAGTGGCGAATCACCTGGAGGTATGTCGCTATCACGAACGAAGACCCCGAGAGAATCAGCCATTGAAAGTTCTCGGTGACCAGAGCGGGATTGGAAACCCGATTGCGGAAGAGTTGGGTGGATAGGAGGGCTTCCTTCCCGGCACGCTCCCGGCTGCGGATCCAGAGGAAGAAGCCGGCGAGGATGAGCGCTCCGATCGCAATCAGCAGGAGCATCAGCGCGATGTTGGCGTCGGCGGCCATGATTCCTCCGACGAGGACGACCAGCCCCACGGCCGACAGAATTGCACCGACCACGTCACGAGGATGGTTCGGGTCGGCCGGGATCGGGTCGACGATCTTACGCCCCAGAACCACTATGACGACGATGACGACGGCTTGGAAGACGAAGGCTACGCGCCAGCTGATGGCGGTCGTGATGACGCCCCCGATCAGCGGGCCCGTCGCGGCACCGATCCCTCCCATCGCGCTGATGAGGCCAAACGCCCGAGCGCGAGAATTCATATCCTTGAATAGAAGCGTGGTGAGGATGTAGACGGGCGGGATCAGCAGCGCAGTGCCCACTCCCTCGAGAATCGAGTTGCCGAGAATGAGGACGCCGAGCCCGGGCGCGACAGCACTGAGGATCGCTCCGCAGCCGTAGATGGCTAACCCAATCTCGAAGCAGCGCTTTCGCCCGTAACGATCGGTCGCCTTTCCCCCGGGGATCATGAGCGCAGCCATGACGAGCAGGAAGAGCGTGATGCAGACCTGGACACCGTGGACGGAGGTGTGCAGGTCGTGACTGATGTCGTTGATCATCACGTTCATGTTGGAGCCGGCGAAGCTACAGATGAACTGCGCCAAGGCAAGCGGGACAAGCGCCGTTCGTGCGGAAGGCAGCACCGCCCCCGCGGTAGCCTTAGCCACGCGCCTCAAGCATTAGCTTGGTCAAGGACCCCGACCCGGCCGGATCCATGATCTAGCTGATAGTCGAGGTTCATCGCTGCGTTGACAAGAGCCAGATGGCTGAAGGCTTGGGGGAAGTTCCCGAGTTGCTCGCCTGTCACCGAGATCTCCTCGGAGTAGAGACCGAGGTGATTCCCGTACGTCAGCATCTTGTCGAACACCATCCGTGCCTCATCCAGGTAGCCAGATCGGGCGAGCGCATCGACGTACCAAAAGGAACACATCGAGAAGGTGCCTTCGGACCCTTGCAAGCCGTCCGGGGACGCGCTGGGGTTGTATCGGTACACCAGGCTGTCGGACACGAGCTCGTCGTGCATGGCCCGCAGAGTCGACTGCCACATCGGATCGTTTGGGGCCACGAAGCCGACAAGTGGCATCAACAACAGAGAGGCGTCCAACACGTCGTCGTCGTAGTGCTGAACGAACGCGTTTCGGCGGGAGTTCCAGCCACGCGTCATGATCTGCTCGTAGATCCGGTCTCTCTCCGTGGACCAACGGAGGACGGGAGCGGGCTTGCCGCTGTTAGCCGCCAGCCGCATGGCCCGGTCGAGGGCTATCCAGGCCTGGAAACGGCCATATGTGAAGTTCTTCTGTCCGCCCCGGGTCTCCCAAATCCCCTCCTCCGGTTGGTCCCAATGGTCGCAAACCCAGTCGACGACGCCCTTCAGCCGTTGCCACCCTTGGTTCGGTATTCCGGTCCCGTGCTCAGCTGCCAGGTAGATGGCATCGAGCGCCTCCCCGTAGATGTCGAGCTGGCGCTGGTCGGCAGCCCCATTCCCGATTCGCACCGGGCGAGATCCCCTCCACCCGTCCAGATGATCGAGTGTCTCCTCCCTCAGATCAGAGCTTCCGTCCACCCGGTACATGATTCGGAGAGGCCCGGATCCGTTTCCCGCCTGCTCGCCAACCCGGGCACCCAGCCATGCCGCGAACGAAACGGCCTCCTCGACGTACCCCAGCCCGAGAAGCGCGTAAACGGAGAAGGACGAGTCGCGTATCCAGGTAAAGCGGTAGTCCCAGTTGCGTTCGCCGCCGGGCTGCTCCGGGAGGGCGGCGGTAGGGGCGGCAACGAGGGCGCCGCTCGGTGCGTAAGTCATGAGCTTGAGGGTGATCGCAGACCGCTCGACGATCTCCCGCCACCGGCCGCGATAGGTCGACCGCGCAGCCCACGACTGCCAGAACCTGGCGGTCTCTTCGAAACGACGGAACGGCTCCCCGGGGCGCAACCGCCGGGGCTCCTCCGTCCGCCCTGAGCGCAGCACGACTCCACCGATTTCTCCCTGCTTCAAGACGATGACTCCGGTGGCTCCGTCGCCTTGCCGCTCGAAGCGCACCTCATCGAAGGGGTGGCCCTCCGGGCCGGGCACGGACATCAGGCTCAGATCCAGTCGGTCGTTGTGGAACACAACTCCGCCTTGGCGAACCTCGACATCGTGCTTGTCCCGGGCGTAATCGAAGCGGGGCTGGCAGTCGATGCGGAATCGAACCTGGCCTCTCGTAACCCGAACCGCCCGTACGATGTCGTGAGTCTCGGTTGGCCCACCGAGTTCGGGAGGCATGAAATCGATCACCTCGCCCACCCCGCTGGGCATGATGAAGCGGGTGATCAAGATGGCGGTGCCGGGCAGGTATAGCTGCTTGGCCTTATAACTCTCGCCCTCGGGAGCTATCC
>CAZCCS010000398.1:0-2677 GCA_964497005.1 uncultured Acidimicrobiaceae bacterium
GCGTCGGGACTGTGGGTTATGAGAGGGGATGCTTTGGCGTTTACTTTGCAGCCTTGGAGGCAAAACCCTCGGTAGATGCAGTGGGGTCGGTTGCCGAAACGGCCGTTTGAGATCGCGACCGGCCCGATCCTCACATCGATGCCGAGATTGTGGCAGCCCTGTACGAAGACCATGCCGTTGCCGGCTATCGGATGCGGCGAGTGCGGGTAGCTGTGCGGTTCCCCCCACGGCCAATACTGGCCCGCCACCGGCAGCTCCTCCTCCATGTCACGGTAGTAGGAGCGGAGATCTCGGTATGCGATTGGCCAGTCGACGCCGACCCCGTCGAGGGAGTAAGTCTCGAAGTCGGAGGGGTGAAAGCGCGGGGCATAGCCGGCGAAGTGCACCATTGATCCGCCGACGCCCCGGCCTGAATTATTGTTCCCTAGGGACACCGGATCGTCGCCGGAGATGATCCGAGGCTCGGTCCAGTAAAGGTGGTGGGAGCCTGCTTCGTCGCTGACCCAGTCGCGGTCGGGGTCCCAGAAGGGTCCGGCGTCCATGGCCACGACCTGCCAGCCGCGTCGAGCCAGACGTTGCGCGAGAACACCGCCGCCCGCACCACACCCGACGATCACCGCATCGACTTCGTCTTCGTCGGCGAAACGCCTCATCTCATTGAGCAAGCGATGGTTGGTGCGCGTTCCGTCGTTGGGAACCAACCAGGCCGACTCGTTGCGTCTGCGCACCCTGCTCAGCGTCGAACCTCCGGGGTGGGGCCGGTATCGGCGACTTCCCACTCTTCTCGTCGGTCAAGGCCGAGATTCTTGTATCCGCGAGGATAGGCGGGGCCGCCAAAGCCGATCTCGTTCCAGGCCCACGGATGCGAATAGAACGCGACGCACGCGTATCGGACCCACAGGGAGAACGTCCTGACGCCCGGCAGACCTCGCCATTCGCCCTCGGATTGGCGGACCGATTCGAGGATCGACTCCTGTTCATCGACCCCGAGATCCCAGAATGGACGGCCGTGCAGAGCTCGGGCGTCGGCGTCAAGCCCGGCTACAGATTTTCGCCAAACGTCGGCGTCCTCGGGCATGTTGTCGTAGCGGTAACCATCGCCGATCCCTTCGGCGAGGCGCTGGTCGACGGCTTCCAGGACCGGGATCGTCGGTTCGCTGTCTTGAGCGAGAAGGCGCTGTAGCATCGCACGGGCGGTGGGTTCCTCTTCGGAGGTGAAAAATCTCAGCGGTCCTGGCGGGCGCAACCGTGCGAGCACTACCCCTGATGTGACCGGATCCCACCTCCCCGATTGACTCAGGACATCGAACCCCGGGAACCCGGGGGTGCCACGCACCGCTCAGGCTTCGCGACGGAGCACCGCTGCTAGCAGGCCCATCCCGCCGACCAATCCAAATAGCATCGGAGCGAACATGGGTGGCCCCATCTCCGCGTTGTAGCGCGCGAGCTTCCACCCGCCCGGACGTTGCGCGATCCCGCGAAGGTGGAGGTACTGGCCTTGGGCGCTGTTGGCGAGCACGGCAATCGACACCAGGGGAAGAGCGGTCTTTGCCGCCTTATGTGAGAAGACGCCTGCGAAACCCGCGGCGGACATGACTGGGGTCAACCCGACAGGTAGCCACATCAGCCGGTTGGCAAAACTGGCACGGTCGTGCTCGAGCCATATCTCCAGCCCGGTTACAAGAGCGCCGACGGCGGTCAACCCGGACATCGCACGTTCGAAGCGCCCGTGACGAACGTTGCGAACCAAGCGATCTACGCCGATGATCGCCGAACCCAAGGACGCCTCGACTTCGGTTTCCGCGAGCTTGCTCATGATTTCAAAGTCGCTATCTGGTCCCGGAACAGCGTGTGGGCGATAGTCGCCCTTCGCGGTTGACCTGACAGAAAGGCCTTGGCGAAACCCCTCGCCTGCTCGTACTGGACCTTCGCCGGCATGGGCGGTTCATCTGCGTTGACAGTGACGTCGACCAGAGCGGGCCCGGGATGCCTGAGTGCCTCGGAGATCGACCCGTCGAGCTCGTCCACCTTGTCCACCCTGATCCCCAGGCCGCCGCATGCTCGGGCCCACGGCGCGAAGTCGAGCCTTTGGTCGTAGCGGATCCCGAATTCGGGGTATCCGAGGGCCATCTGCTCCCACATGATCTGACCCAGAGAGGAGTTGTTATTGACGATCACCTTGATCGGCAACCGGTAACGACAGGCGGTACTGAACTCTGCCATGAGCATGGCGAGCCCGCCGTCGCCCACGAACGCGATGCACTGACGGTCGGGGTGCGCCCACTGGTTGGCGATGGTGTAAGGCAAGCCGGGGGCCATCGTCGCAAGGTTTCCGGACAGATAGAACTCGCGCTCGCCGCGGATGGTGAAGCCCCGAGCGGCCCAGGTGGCGATGGTGCCGGAGTCAGAGGTAAGGATGGCATCGTCGGCCGCCAGGCGGTCGACGACCGCCATCAGACGTTGCGGCTGGATCGGGTCGTCAGGAATGGATTCGAGCGCCACCATCCGGTCGCGCCATTTGACCATCGAACTCTGCGCCGATTCCAAGAACGAGCGGTCGGCCTTGCGGACCAGGAGCGGTAATAGGGCGACGAGGGACTCTTTGGCGTCGCCGATCATTGGGACCTCGGTGGCGATGCGGTTGCCGGCCCGTATCGGGTCAGCCTCGATCTGGACC
>CAZCCS010000398.1:2687-3192 GCA_964497005.1 uncultured Acidimicrobiaceae bacterium
GGGCGGTCCCCAGTAGCCCTATGCCGCCGACGGTCAAAGGGTCGTCGTCGGGCACCACCGCCTTCCCAGGCAGGGTTTTGACGATCGGGCTACCGAGCTGCTCGGCGACGGCCAAAACCTCCGCGCGAGCATGGAGCGCGCCGGCCCCGACGAGCATCGCCACCTTTTGACCCGAGTTGAGTACCTCAGCGGCGGCTCGGAGATCCTGGGTGCGGGGAACTCCCGGGGCGGGCAGGAAAACAGGAGTTGTGGGCTTGACGACTGCCGGCGCGGGAGCGTCCCAAGGGTTGGCTCCGGCATCAGCCTCTTGGATGTCGGTGGGCATGGTCAGGTGGGCCACCGCTTTGCGGCCAAGGGCGTGTCGGATCGCGATATCGACCAGGGTCGGAACCTGGGCGGGGAGATGGATCATCTCGTTGTACTCGGCCACGTCCATGTAGAGCTTCTCGAGAGCAACTTCTTGCTGGTAGCCGGTCCCGAGCATCTGGGTCTCCTGCATACCGGT
>CAZCCS010000399.1:0-3183 GCA_964497005.1 uncultured Acidimicrobiaceae bacterium
GCGACCGGTGCTGGCGACCTGCCCGGACGAGGCGTCGCAGGCCGACGCGGTGGCGGACGTGGTGCTGGAGCATCACGAGGCCGGCGTCGGTCTGAGGGAGCAGGCCGTGCTGTTCCGGTCGTCGCATCACAGCGACCTGCTCGAGGTCGAGCTGCGCCGGCGGGGGATACCGTTCGTCAAGTACGGGGGGTTGCGTTTTCTGGAGGCCGCGCACGTGCGGGACCTGGTGGCCGCGCTGCGGGTGCTCGACAACCCCAAGGACGGGCTGGCCTGGTACCGCCTGTTGCAACTGATGGAGGGCGTGGGCCCGGCGGCGGCCCGGCGGGTCATGGAGACGATCGGGGTGGAGGGCGACGCGGTGGATCCGATGGCGGTCTTTCTCGAGGGTGCTTGCATGCCTCCCCGGGCCGCGGGGGACTTCGAGTCGCTCGCCGGCGCGCTGTCCGACTGCCGGGACGAGGCGCTGAGGCCGGGCGCGCAGGTCGACCGGTTGCGCCAGGGCCTCGACCCGTTACTTCGCCGGCGCTACGACAACGCGGACGTCCGCCTCCGGGACCTGGAGGCGCTGGGCCGGCTGGCGTCGGGTTATGAGAGCCGGTCTCGTATGGTGGCCGAGCTGGTGCTCGATCCGCCGGCGTCGACGGGCGACCTGGCCGGGCCGCCGCTGCTCGACGACGACTACCTGATCCTCTCGACGGTCCACTCCGCGAAGGGAGGCGAGTGGCGGGTGGTGCACATCATCCACGCCGCGGACGGGATGTTCCCCTCCGACATGGCGACGGGGAGCCCCGAAGAGATAGAGGAGGAAAGGCGGCTTTTCTACGTGGCGGTGACCCGGGCGAAGGAGCATCTGCATATTTATGCACCGCTTCGTTACCATCACGGGGGGCCGTTCGGGCGGGGAGATGGGCATAGCTACGCGCAGCGGAGTCGTTTTCTGCCGCCGGAGGTGGATGCGTTGTTGGAGCACCGGCCGGTTCGGGGCCGGCGTGATGACGTTGCCTTGCCGGCGCTGTCGGTGGCGCTTCCTACCGCGGTGGACGAGTCGCTTCGGGGCCTGTGGTAGGTCAGTTCAAACCGGGCGGGTCGTAGCTCAGCGGGTACGCCCAGCCCAGGCGGCGTTGGCCTCTTCGAACACAGCCCGCACAGCAGCGGCGTCGTAGGGTTCCTCTGTGAGGCTGACGGGATCCCACTGACTGCGGGTTTGGGCGACGAAGTCGCCCCCATACACGTGAATGGCGCCGGTGAAACGGTCCAGCGGGTTGCTCACGCTGTGGATCGCTTCCGCTCCCAACGCGAAAACGTCCGTTTCCTCCAGTTGCTTGCCACCCGACTTTTCGAGTTCGCCGCCAACCCGGCGGTAAAGAAGATTGTCCTCAACCCCGGCGTAGATCCCTATTACGGCCCACATCCGGTGATCGTGCGGGAAGATCGACATGTGCGGTGCCCAAATCACGTTGAGCACGGTGAGGTCGGGCGCGTTGTAGAGGATCTCGATGCCGCCTTCATCGCCGCCCAACTTCGCAGCGACCGAAGCGCGGTCAGACAGGACTCGCGAGAGGACGTCCCACACGGCCGTTAGTGGAGTGACCTCCGTGATCGCCGACTGGCAATCAGAGATCAGCGCGTCGACATCAAACATCTCTTCACGCTCCTTTGGCAAGGACCGCAACCGCCAAGGAAGTTACAACCGAACAACGCGCTGATCGTCGAGGTCAATCCTTCGTGGCTACGAAGTTGGGCGTCACGTTCATGGCCGGCTCGAACCTTCCCGCCTCCACGTCCTGCGCCTCGCCCCTGATCGCTGCTACCAACTCTTCCCTGCAGGACCGGCACGGGCCCCAGAAACGCTCGGTCACTTCGTTGTTGCAGCGGGGGCAGGTGAAGGGCGATTGAGGTTCGCCTGTCGTTCGAGGTTCAACGGACGTTTCGGCTTGTTCCACGGCGGATTTCGACCCTAACGGGTGAGCCGAAGCCAGGGGTGGATAGTTGGGGCCTAACTGAGCCCGAGCGCCGCCGAGCACGCCGGCCACTGCCCCCAGCCAGACTGCCGCTGGAGCTTCTGGGCGGCCTCGTCCTGCATCCCCGGCGACTCGAGATCGGGGCGACCCGGGTAGCCGAGATTGCTCCAGGTCGACTGGCTGAACTGGTAGGCACCGTAGAAGCCGTTGCCCGTGTTGGCCTGGTAGTTGTTGCCCGATTCGCACTCTCGCAGCTGGAGCCAGACGCCGCCGGCGCCCCCGCCGGAGACGAGAGAGCGGACAACAGTCACGATCCCGTTGTTCACCGGCAGCCCCTGAGTCGCCCGCGCCGCGGCGGCCTCCAGAGAACCCAGCCTCGACTCGAGGCTGATCAACTGGGCCTGTTCAGTCGCAGCGTGGCTCAGCGCGGTGGCCCGGGCGAGCGCCACCTGATCGGCGGCGGCTTGACTGGCCAGCACCTGGCGCTCGAGGTTGGCGGCGGCGGTGCTGAGCTGCGATTGCTCGGTTCGGTACCGGTCGACGGTATCGGTCACGTCGCCGGTCGCCACTTGGAGGTACTCGGCTCTCACCGACGGGTCGGCGCCGGCCGGAAGGGCGCTTCCTGCGGTGACCGTCCGCCCGGTGTAGCTCATGATCGCCTGCCTCCGAAGGGCGTCCTGGTCGCTCGAGACGTTCCGGCGGAGTTGGGCGATCCGGGCCTCGTCGGCGGCGACCTGGTGCCCGAGGGTCTCAGCCCGCAGGCTGGCCTGGTCGTAGTCGACGGTCAGGGAGTGGATCGCGCTTGCGCCGGCGGATACCTGGCCTTCTATGGCCGCGATCTGCTGTTTCGTGGCGCCGATCGGGTCGCCGGCGTTCCCGCTCTGGTCCGCGGCTGCCCGGCCGGCGGATCCCAGGGTCGCCATACCCAGGGGCGCGCCGAGCAAGACAACGGCAACGATTCTGCATGCCATCGTCCGCTTCACGAAGCCACATCCGCTGGTGCCGGGTGCGGGCGCGGCTCGTAGGAGCCTCGCGATGCGTATCAAGACGAGGGAGGAACCTAGCGGCCCTAGCCCGTTATGTCCAACCCGTCGTCCAACTCAGCGGTACCCGAGGCGATACCCGAGACCCATCCGACAGCGCCCGGCAGCCGCCGGCGGAGACCCCTTACTGCCGGCGGATCAGGCCCGGATTAGGCAGTGGATCAGGCGTGGGATCAGGC